>VGSX01000146.1 GCA_016874895.1 Deltaproteobacteria bacterium | reverse complement strand
TTTCCTGTAGGAATGCTAAACCTAAGGCCTCGTGGGCCTCCGCCACCTCGGGCTGGTGAATGAGCACCTCGGCCAGTTCCCTTTTGGCGTCCTCCAGCCGGCCCAGCAGGAGCAGGGTCCGCCCGGCCTGCAGCCGGATATCGTGGCGCTGGGGCTCCTGGGAAAGCGCCTGGTAATAATTCATCAGGGCGCTCTCGTACTGGCCGCGGTGGAAAAACACCTCGGCCAGCTCAGCCAGCTTTTCCGGGGAGGCGTCGCTATCCCCCCGCCGTTTGGGCTTCATGGCCTTCCAGCTCGGGTCGTTCAAGGCATCCAACTGGTAGTTCTCGGAGGGCTTCAGGGCCCTAAAGGCCGGGGCTTTCTGGCCGCCCCGGGTGGTGAGACAGGCGCTCACCAGGAGCAGCGCCAGGCACACAGCCAGAAATTTTCGAAGGGTTGACACCCTCAGGCTGGTAGTATCGCCGGTTTGCATGGTTTCTGCCCTCATGGCCGGTGGGTCCGGGTCGGACGGACCTGATCCAACCCAGACCTGGAGGTCTGTGCTCCTGTAATTTTCAAAATATGACCGTCTCCTGCCGGGTGAAAAGTCCCTGGTCCTGCACGAGGTAGCCGTTGGTGAAATATTCCCGGATGGATTTCTGGGGCTTGGCCGTGACGGCAGCGGCCGGGGCCGCCATCCTGGTTCTCCTCCCGTGTCCGGTCAGTTGCACTTTCTCACCACCCTCACCGGGTCCCCGCTTCGCTTCATCGACGGCATCGGTTTGCCGAGGCTGCGGTTTCGTTTCCGGGGTGAGATGCCTCCCCGCCCCCGTCAGATCCTGAGCTAACTCCCTGTTATCCTGGGAATAAACAGGCGTGGGGGTTGTTAGGGGCTGATTGTAGGCCACGGTTTGAATGGCTGCGGCCTGGGGATGAGATATAGCCGCATCCGGGCTGGCCGGGTCCGGCACCTTTCCCCGGCTGGCTCTCACAACCTGAATATGTCCCGTGTCTTGGGGCTCCGGTGAGGTGGACTTCCCCTTGGCCAAGGGCTTTTCGGTCCGGGCAATTTTCCCCAGCCCCCCGGGCCCGGGTTGTTTTTCCCGACCGGCCGGGGCTGCGGCCATGTCGGAGGTGCCGGCCTGGGGCGGGCCTGATGCGAGCAGGCCTTTAACCATGGGTATTCCCAGTTGGGCCAGGACCATCTCCAGCTTTTCCCGGGCCGCCATTTCGCCTTCGTTTTTCTGCCAGAGTCTCAGGGCTTCCTGCTCCTTTCCCTGCTTGCACCAGACCAGCCCCAGGTTATTCCGGGCATAATCATTTACCGGGTCCTGGGCCAGGACTGCCTGGAATTTCTGTTCCGCCTGGACCAGGTCCCCGGCCAGGTAACAGGAATAGCCGATATTATTCAAGGCTGCCAGGTTGGCGGCGTCCTGGGCCAGCACCTGGTTATAGATCTCCTGGGCTTTGGCATGATTTCCCAGCCGGTCGTAGCAGCTTCCCAGGGCATTGAGGAGTCGAGGATTTCCCGGCTCCTGCGCCACGGCCCGGCTCAGTTCCGTCAGGGCCAGGTCATAGCGCCCCGCCAGCCGGTAATAATGGGCCGAACGCAAGGCTTTTTCCTCTTCACCGGAGGAGACTTTTACCGCAGAAAGGAATTTTTTCTGCATGGCCAGGGAGGGGTCCGCGGCATGCTGGCAACCGCTGGCCACTCCCGCCAGGATACATAGCCCCAAAAACATCATGGTTACGGAATGCATCATCATCTCCCCATTTCCAGAAACCAGAAACCGGAAACCGTATCAACTGCCCGACCCGCTCAGGGTGATAAACTTGGTGGCGGCGCCTTTTTCCTCTTTCCGCTCATAGCTTTTGTTGTAGCCTTCCATGATAGTGCTGCCGGCCTTGGGACTCATGCCCACGGCCGGGGTCTGCACCAGGGCGGCCTCGGGATCGGCGATCTGCACCGCTAGATTGTGGGCCCAGGAATTGCCGTAGTCCCTCTGGAGGGCGGTATCAGCCTGGCAGCCGGCTATCCCGAGCAGCGCCAAAAGTAGGATCAGCCGGGAGGTTATATGAAGCATCCTGATTAACCTGAGTCTTTTCTCTTTCATCCGTACCTCCTCAGGGGACCGCATGATTTGGTTGCGGTGTGGATGGCCCGAAGGAATGCTGGCCAGAAAGGTTTTTCCAGCAATCATTATAGGGAGAAAATTCCATTAATCATATTCTTCCCTTAATTCCCCTCTCCCTTGGTAGGCGTTCAGCTGTCAGCAATCAGCTTTCAGCAAAAACAAAAGGTTAAGTCAACTACTTGGAAAAACAGTTGTTAGCAAAATTGTGACAATTATTTGAAATTATTTCTTTAGCTGACCGCTGAACGCTTACCTCCCTTGAGGGAGAGGGTCAGGGTGAGGTGAGAAATTCACTTATTTCCCGCTCCCAGGAATAACTGATCACTGACCACTGACCACCGACCACTGACCACTTTCACTCCTGGTGCCCGAAGTTGGGCAAGGCTACCCCTCTCTGGGGCAGCACCTGGGGCGGCGTCCGGGGCGTTCCGCGTCCTTCCATCCTGCCGGTCAGGTAAAATTCCGCGTCGGTGGGTTCCACATATTTATCCGTGGGCAGCCGGTGGGGCCCCGGCGGTTGATTTTTCACCAGGTGCGGGGTCACGAGAATGACCAGTTCCGTTTCGCTTTTCTGAAAACTCTTGGACCGGAAGAGCGTTCCCAGGATGGGCAGGTCCCCCAGGAGAGGGTATTTGTTGACGATGGTGCGGTGCTGGTCCGAGAGCAGCCCGGCGATGGCCAGGGTCTGGCCGTCCTTCATCTCCACCTGGGTGCTGGCCCGGCGCACCTTCAGGGCCGGGACCACGTAGCTGTCCAGCACCACGAGGGTCTGGCTGGTAAAATCCAGCTCCGACACCTCGGGGTTGATGCGCAGGGATATCTTGTCATTGTCCAGCACCACGGGGGTGAAGACCAGGCCGACGCCGAATTTTTTATATTCAATGGAGACGGTTCCCAGACCGCTGGGCACCGGAATGGGAAACTCGCCGCCGGCCAGGAAACTGGCCTCCTGGCCGCTGGTAGCCACCAGGTTGGGCTCGGCCAGGATGCGGCCCAGGCCCTCCCGCTTCAGGAGTTCAAAAAAGGCGCTCCAGAACATGCTCCCGGTGACGCCGCCGAAAACCGCGGTGACCCCGGTGGCTATCGCTTGGGAGGAGGAAGTGGTGCCGGGGTTGATCAGGACGCCGGGGTCTTTGACCGATTGTACCAGGCGGCTGACATTTTTTAAGCTGCTCAAGCCGTCCAGCAGGGTGGCCCCGAAACTGCCGTGCTCGGTGGAATAGAAAAAGTTGACCCCGATCTCCTTGCCCACGGAGCGGTTAATCTCCGCCACCCGCACCGCCACCATGACCTGCTGCACCCCGCCGATGTGCATCAGGTTCACCACCTTTTCCTTTTTGCCCCCGGCGTAAGGAACGGCCAGGGCCAGGGCGGTCTCCTGGACCGTGGGGCCGGAGACCTCCCCGGATAAGACCACGGTGTCCTCGGCGGCCTCCACGGCAATTTTCTCCCTGGGAAGGATCTTGAAGAGTTTTTCCTTTAACTGGCTGACGTCCGTCTCCACCGTGACCCGGACGCTGGAAAAACGCTGTCTGCCCCAGAGGCTGATGTTGGTAACCCCAGGAGCATTGCCGTTGATGTAGATCTCCCTATCGGAAATCAGGACAATATCGGCGGTCTCGGGGTTGGCCACGGACACCCGGGTAATGGCAAACGGGGTGCGCACCACCTTGGAGCGGCCCACCCGCAGGCGGATGGTCTGTTCCAATTCCTCATCATGCAGCCGCTCCAGCACGTCCCTGGCCGCGCCTGCCGGAGAGCCCCCCGCCAAGACCGAAATCATCATACCGAGCAACAAGGTCAGGACCACCTCGAATCGAGCCCTGCTGCCGTTTGTAGCCCTCAAGAACCTTTGTGTGAAGGTAGTCACCATCGCCGGTCCATCCCTTCCTGTGTCATCTTACCAGCCATTATTGCACCAGATTGCCCCTGATTAAATAAATCACCATGCCCGCGGCAATGGCCACCCCATAGGGCAGCCCCGGGGTTTTATTTTCCCCGGGATGCAGGGATTTCCAGAAAATCTTCTGTCCCCGGCATAAGACCATATTCACCAGCCAGGCCCAGCCCCGACGGAGATAACTCCACAGAATCCCCTTCCACAGGAGCACCCCTAAGCTCATGATACCCCCAATAATTCCCATGTAACAGAACACCGAAAAAATGCCTTTGGGACCCAGCCAGGCCCCCAAAGCGGCCAGGGCCTTGACATCCCCGGCGCCCATGCCGCCCAGAATATACGGCAACAGGAGCAGGCCCAGACCTAAGGACATGCCAGAGATAGCCTGGCCTAATCCTTCCCAGCCGAAGACTGCGGTCTGGAAAACCATCCCCGCCAAGGCCCCGCCGAAGGTGAGATAATTCGGGATCCGCCTACTGCGCCAGTCCCCCACTGCCATCACTACGGAGAGCAGCAGGGCTGAAAGCGCGCCGGGTGGCGGCAGCTGCAACCAGGGGATCATCTCTGCGTACCCCATAACGTATTTTCTCTCGTGAGTCAGGATGAAAGTACTTCAGAGCAAAATAACAACGTTATGATATAAATCGGATGAACTTCCCAATTTCATTAATACCCTCCTGAAAAAAATGCAGAGTTCCGGCTAGTCGCATTCAGCTTTAAGCAAAAACAAGGAGTTAACCCAATTTTGCGAAAAACCCCTGCAATCAGCCATGGTGGGTGAACTGTTAGAATCTATTTTTTAGCTGACGGCTGAGTGCTTACTCAAGTTCCAAGCCTGCAGGGCGGGAAAACCAAGCCCTCCCGCCTTTAACCTTAGGGGGGCGTTTCCCGTCTCCTTTCTATTGACAATTCTGTCATTCTTCTTTATTTTTTAATAAGAAGCATAAAAATTCGGACCTTAAAATGTTTGCAGCCAGTGCAGCATTTTTTTTGAGGAGGACGAGATGACCAATCAGGTAAAAACAGTCCTGCTGCTGGGAGCCCTTACCGCTCTGATAATCTTTTTCGGTAAGGCCCTGGGCGGGACCCGAGGGATGCAGATCGCCCTCATTTTAGCTGCGGCCATGAATTTCTTCAGCTACTGGTATTCCGACAAGATTGTCTTGCGGATGTATAACGCCCAGGAAGTCACCCCCCAGGAAATGCCGGAACTTTACGGCATGGTGGCTGAACTGGCCCGGGAGGCCCAGGCGCCCATGCCCCGGGTGTATATCATTCCCCAGGAGACCCCCAACGCCTTTGCCACCGGCCGGAACCCGGAAAATGCGGCGGTGGCCGTCACCCAGGGCATCCTGCGGTTGTTGACTCCCACGGAATTAAAGGGGGTGCTGGCCCACGAGATGGGTCACGTCATCAACCGGGATATCCTCATCCAGTCCATCGCCGCCACCCTGGGGGGAGCTATTATCGTCCTGGCCGATATGGCCCGCTTCGCCGCTATTTTCGGAATGGGCCGGCAGGATGAAGAGGGGGGCGGCGGCAATATCCTGACCACCCTGTTGTTTACCATCCTGGCCCCCATTGCCGCCATGGTCATTCAAATGGCCATTTCCCGCTCCAGGGAATACATTGCCGACGAAACCGGGGCCCGCCTCTGCGGCAATCCCGAATCCCTGGCCAGCGCCCTGGAAAAGCTGGCCTACGGCAACCAGCGGATTCCCATGCAGGCCAACCCGGCCACGGAAAATATGTTCATTGTCAGTCCGTTAACCGGCGGCGGCCTGATGAGCCTGTTCAGCACCCACCCCCCCATCGAGGAAAGAATCGCCCGCCTCCGGGCTATGCGGTACCGTTAACAGTGGGGCAGACGACCCGCACCGAAGCCAGGGGCCATCCGGTATCATGCCGGTGGCCCTTTTTCAGTGGTCCGGGGGCAGGGGTCAGATTGCATACCAAGAAGCCCAGTGTAGGGCGGGAAAGCGTAGCGCATCCCGCCTTCGAACTGAAAAGTTCACCATGTAGGGCGATAAAGCGTAGCGCATCCCGCCTTCGAACAACCTTTTCATGCTTTACGGGTGGGCCCCCCGCCCATGAGGAACTGTTATGAATATTAGATTCTTCGCTTCGCTCAGAATGACCTGGAAGAGAAAAATGAATTTTGCCAGAGCCTCAATTTCCGGGCGGGAGGAACCTATGATAAGCAAGGGTGGCGTGGCGGTGCTTGTGGTGTTGACGCACTTCTTTTTGGTTTCAGGGGTGTGGGCCCAGCAGGATCTCCTGGACCAGGCCATGGCCGCCTTCAAGGCCCACCAATATGCCCAGGCCGAGAAGCTTTTGGGCACGTATCTCCAGGACCACCCCCAGGCTGTGGAAGCCCGGCGGCACCGGGCCCTGGCCCTGTCCCGGCTGGAGCGGCCCCAGGAAGCCCTGACGGAAGTGGAGGCAGGTTTGCAGCATCATCCTAAGGAGGTCAGCCTGCTTCTGGTCAAGGGCAGTATTCTGGGGGAGTTGACCCGAAGGGAGGAAGCCATCCAGGTCTTTACCCAGGTTTTGCAGCAGGACCCGAAAAACGGCGAGGCGCTCAAGGAGAGGGGGAACAATTTCGCCAATGAAGGCCGGCTGGAGGAAGCCATGCGGGACCTCAATCAGGCCGCCCAACTCCTGCCCCAGGATCCCTGGGTCTTCAATCACCGGGGGATGGTGTATTTCTGCCAGAATGATTTCAAGGCTGCGGTGGCCGATTTCAGCGCGGCCATCACCCTGCGCCCCGACCTGCCTCATGCCTATTTTTTCCGGGGCAATCTCTACCGCTACCATCTCAATCAACCGGACAAGGCTTTGGCTGACTTTAAAGAAGGCTGCCGTCTGGGGCACCCCCTCTGCTGCCAGGAACTGGAGAAATCACAAACCAAATAGCACCCCCCCACGGGGGAGTCGGTCATTGGTATTTTTTCAAACCATACCGTTCCGCCAGAGTCGCTCTTTCCTCCTGGGGCAGAGAAGTCATATAGGCCCGCCAGCCCGGACACCAGGTGGCGTGCCAGCGCCACAGGCGGCCTAACAGGGATTGGGGGTTGCGGTGGTAGCGGGCGCGTAAGCCGCAGTTCTCGCACCGTGATTTTGCCATGTAAGGTCCTCTCTTGCCTCATGTTCCTTGGACGTTGCAACCCAGGAGGTTGGAACCAAGACGCCCCCGCTACCAGAGATGAGCCACGGCGGGGACCGAGCTCCGTTCCGTCAGGCTGATGGCCTCCTGCTTGCAGGCGGTCCGACAGACGCCGCAGCCGTAACACCAACGCTGGTCAATGACGGCCTTTTGGGTGGCGGCGCTGTAGCTCAGGCCCCCGAACTGGCACAGGCGCAGGCATTCCCGGCAGCCCCGGCACCGGTCCGGGTCCACCCGGGCCACGTACTCCCCCCGGAACATCACCGGCACGGCGTGGCTCACGGTGCAGCGCAGGGCCATGCAGTCGGAGCGGTCGCAGTTGCAGATGCCGCCGATGAAGGGGGTGTGGAAGGTCCAGACACTGTGGCACAGCCCTTCTCTTTCATGGGCCCGGAAGGCGCTCAAGGCTTCTTCTTTGTTCAATACCTCAAGCCCCTGGTTATCCGGGCCGGTGAGGTAACTCCCGTCCAGGCCCCGGACGATTTCCGCAAACCGGCCTCCCTGGGGCGCCAGGCTGATGCCGTAGCAGTAACGCTTTTCCTGGCCCAGGGAGGCCTGTCGGCAGATGCAGGCCACCCGGACAATACTGGTGACGAATTCAAAGATCTTTTCCACGTCTTCCAGGGGGACGATCTGGCCGAAATGGACCCGTTTCATTTTCCGGGTAATGCTGCGGCCGATGAGGCCCCGGAGAAACAGGGGGGCTTTATCCAGACGCTCCAGCCTCCGGACGTCCTGGGCCAAGGCCTGGGGGTTGGAGAGGAATTCCTGGATAAACCGGCGCCGGCTGAGATCGCTGAGCAGGTCGTCAGAGTAATTCTTGGCCTGGAGATACCACTTTTTACCTTCACCGTGTTTAACACAGAATTCGCACATATCGTCCTTCGCCTCAAAAGAGCTTCTTGCTGTCCAGGAGCAGGGTCACCGGGCCGTCGTTGATCAGGCTGACCTCCATCATGGCCCGGAAACGGCCGGTGGCCACCGGCAGCCCCAGACCGGCCAGAGCCGCCACCAGGTCTTCATAAAGTTTTTCCGCCAGATCCGGTGGGGCGGATTGGTCAAAAGATGGCCGCC
>VGSX01000145.1 GCA_016874895.1 Deltaproteobacteria bacterium | reverse complement strand
CACCGCGCCCACCAGGGAGAAGACCTTGGTGCCCTTGCTGTTGTCGGTGCCCATGGCCGCGAACCATTCCGGCCCCATATTGATGATTTCCGGGACATTGGCCAACGTTTCGACGTTGTTGATGACAGTGGGCAGACCGAACAGCCCGGCCTGGACCGGATAGGGGGGACGGGGCATGGGTTCCCCGATTTTGCCCTCGATGGAGGCGATGAGGGCGGTTTCCTCGCCGCAGACAAAGGCCCCGGCCCCCTGACTGATTTTTATATCAAAGGAGAAATTGGAGCGCAGGATTTTGGTGCCCAGAAATCCGAACTCCCGGACCTGCTCCAGGGCCTTCTGGAGGCGTTTGACGGCCAAGGGGTATTCGTGGCGGACGTAGATATAGCCCCGCAAGGCCCCGATGGCATAGGCTCCGACAATCATCCCTTCGATGACCGCGTGGGGGTCGCCCTCCATAATGGCCCGGTCCATGAAGGCCCCGGGGTCGCCTTCATCGCCGTTGCAGATGACAAATTTGACGTCTCCGGGGGCATTCCGGCAGAGCCGCCATTTACGGCCGCTGGCGAAGCCGCCGCCGCCCCGGCCGCGCAGGCCGGACTTTTCCACGGCCTCGATGACCTGCTCCGGGGTCATCTGAAAGAGGATCTTCCGCAGGGTCCGGTAGCCGCCAAAGGCCAGGTAGTCATCCAGACTCTCCGGATCGATGATGTCGAGTTTGCGCAGGACCAGGGGGTTTTGCGACTGGTAGAAGGGGATATCCCCCTTGTGAGGGCAGGGCGCCTGGCTGTGGGGGTCCTGATACAAGAGGCGTTCCACCAGTCCTTGGTTAATCAGGGTGGTTTCCACGATTTCCGGCACATCCTCCGGGGTCACTTTTTGATAAGTAATTTCCTTGGGCCTGATGAGGACGCGCACCCCGTGGGAGCAGAGGCCATGGCAGCCGGTGGTCTTTAACAAGACTTTGCCCTCGAGGCCTTTGGCCGCCATTTCCGCCTGGAAGGCCTCGGCCAGAGGTTCGCTGCCCAGGGGCAGGCAACCGGGGCCGCCGCAGACCAGCACCTGGAGCTGGTTGGGATCTCGTCTGGCTCTAACCTGGCGCCGATATTCCGTAAGGTGGTCGACTGATTCAATGATGGGCATAGGTCATTCTCATCTTCTAGGCCTTGGGCCGGCCGTCCGGGCATGGCACAGAACCGCGCATTGCCTCCCCCGAGGGCCCGCCTTGGCCTATTTCTGATATTGTTTGATAATCTTGGGAACTTTATCCACGGTCACCCGGGCGAAATAGGTGTCGTCGATCATCATCACCGGGGCCTGGGCGCAGGAGCCCAGGCAGCCCACCGTCTCCAGGGTGAAGTTCATGTCCTTGGTGGTGTAACCGATGTCGACGCCCAGACGGTGCCCCACGGATTCGGCCAGCCGCTGGCCACCCTTCAAATGGCAGGTGGTGCCCACACAGACCCGGCAGACGTGCTTGCCCTTGGGCAGCAGGCTGAACATTTTAAAGAAGGTGGCCACGCTGTAAATCTGGCTCAAGGGCACGTTCAGGCGTTGGGCCACGATATTGAGTTCTTCTTTGGGAAGATAATTATAGCTGTCCTGGATTTCCTGGAGAACCGGGATGAGGTCGGCCGGCAGGCCGTCAAAGCGGCCCAGGATGCCCTCTAAACGTTCGAGATCCATTAGATACCCTCCTCAGGAGGAGTCAGCGAAGGAAATTCCGGGTAGGGGGCTTCGCACTTTTTTAATAACAGTTCATAGCGCTCCAGAATCTGCTGCTGGATAAAGTTGACCTCCGGCTCCCGGAGGTGCCGGAAGCGGCCCTGGGGTTTGAGATAGTCTTTTATGGGCCGGATTTTGGGCACTTCAATGGTGATGCGATAGCGGCCCTCCACCACTTCATAGAGGGGAAAGACCGCGGTTTCGGCGGCCAGGCGGCCCAGACGGACGCTCAGATCGGTGGCGGAGCGCCAGCCGGTGGGGCAGACCGAGAGAATGTGGATATAGGCCGGCCCGGGAGTTTCGATGGCCTTTTTCACCTTGAAATAGAGGTCGAAGGGATAGCTGGGGCTGGCGGTGGCCACATAAGGAATCCCGTGGGCTACGGCGATGGCCACCATGTTCTTCTTCCAGGTGCTCTGGCCGATGCTCTGCTTGCCGGGAGGGGAGGTGGTGGTCATGGCGCCGAAGGGCGTGGAACTGGAACGCTGGATGCCGGTATTCATATAGGCTTCGTTGTCCCAGCAGACGTAGGTAAAATTGTGGAATCGTTCCATGGCCCCGGACAGGGCTTGCAGGCCGATGTCAGTGGTGGCCCCGTCCCCGCCCATGGCCACGACTTTGGGGGGCGTGCCCAGTTTGCCTTTGCGCTGCAGGATGCGCAGGGCGGTTTCGATGCCGGAGGCTACGGCCGCGGTGTTTTCAAAGGCCACGTGGATCCAGGGATGCATCCAGGCGGTTTGGGGGAAGCCGGAAGAGACAATCTCCATACAGCCGGTGGCGTGGGCGATAATGGCATCTTTGCCGATGGCCTTGCAGACCCAGCGGACTGCCAGGGCTTCCCCGCATCCCTGGCAGGACCGGTGCCCGGAAGTAAAAAACTCTTCCCGGGGCATCAGGCGGGAGGCGTATACATCGTATTTTTGGCTGTTAGCCACACCGAATTTTTCCATCAACCTCGCACTCCGTACAGATAAAATTCCTGGGTGGGACCATGGCTGCTTTCCTCTTGGGCCCGTTTCAGGATATCCTTAAAGTTCTCCGGGGAGACGTCCCGGCCGCCCAGGCCGACGATGAATCCCAGCATCTGGGGGCGAGAGGACAGGGGATAAAAAGCGCTCCGCAGCTCGGCCAGAACCGGGGGGGCGGCGCCGCCGGGGGACAGGGCCCGGTCGCAGACGATGACCAGGTCGGCCCCGGCCAGGGCTTGCCGCAGGTCGGCAAAGGGGAAGGGGCGCCAGAGGCGCAGTTTCACCAGGCCGACGGCTTCCCCCGCGGCCCGGAGCTCATCCACGGCGATTTCGGCCACTTCACCCAGGCAGCCCATGGTGAGCAAAAGGGTTTTGGCGCCCTCGGTCTTGTAGCGCTCCACCGGCTGATACCGCCGGCCGGTGCGGTCCCCCCACTCCTGCCACACCTTGACAATATGCTCATAGGAATTCATCAGGGTCACCTGATGCTTCATCTTGACTTCGGTGTAGATCTCGGGCATGGCAAAGGCGCCCATGGTGACGGGATATTTCGGATCCAGGGTATGGCGGGGGTGATAGCCGGGCAAGAAGGCATCCACCATGTCCTGATCCACGAAATTATGCGCTTCCACCACATGGGTGAGGATAAAGCCGTCCATATTGATAATGGTGGGGATGAGGACATTAGAGTTTTCGGCGATCTTAAAGGCCATGATGGTGTGGTCAAAGGCCTCCTGGCCGTTTTCCACAAAAATCTGGATCCAGCCGATGTCCTTGGCGGCCATGATGTCGCTGTGGTCGTTCCAGATGCTCAGGGGGCCGGAGAGGGCCCGGTTGGCCACGGTCATGACGATGGGCAGGCGCAGGGCCGAGGCGATGAACAGGATTTCGTGCATCAGGGCCAGGCCCTGGGAACTGGTGGCCGTGTAGGTGCGGGCCCCGGTGGCGGACATGCCGATGCAGGCGCTCATGGCCGAGTGTTCCGATTCCACGTTGATAAATTCGGCCTCCAGGTCGCCGTTGGCCACCATGCCGGAGAGATGCTCCACGATATGAGTCTGGGGGGTGATGGGGTAAGCGGCGATGGCTTCGGCCCGGGCCAGTTGCACCGCATGGCTGACGGCGATGGATACTTCCATTCCTTCTCGATGGCCCATTATTCCTCCTCCGGGACCATGGCGATGCAGCCGGTAACGCACTCCCGGGCGCAGATGCCGCAGCCTTTGCAATAATCGGGATCCATGTCGAAATAGCCCCCGGGTTCCTGAATAATGGCCGGCTCGGGGCAGACGGTCCAGCAGACCCCGCAGCGGATGCAGCGGCTTTTGGTCCACACGGGATGCTGGGACCGCCAGTCGCCGGTGCGGTACTCCCGGGCGCTGCCCGGAGTGCGGAGAATCGCCCCCAGCTCGATTTCCTGCCAGGTCATTTGATCTAAGGGTTTACTCACGATTTGCCTTCCTCCACCACGGTTTTTTCAAAGGCTTCCTGCAGGGCGGCGATATTTTTGGACGCCATGGGCCCGAACCGCTCCTTCAGGGGTTTGGTCATGGAATCCACCGCCACTGCGCCGGTGGCCCGGATCAGGGCGCCCAACATGGTGGTATTGGTGATGGGCACCCCCAGAACCTGCTTGGCGATGTGGTTGGCGTCCACCACCGCCAGGGTATGGGTGAAGCCGAATTCCCGGCGGGTATCGGCAATGGACTTGTTCGTATTCAAGACGATAACGCCGCCCGGCTTGAGATCGGCGGCAGGTTTTTGAATGCGAATCAGGCTGGGGTCAAGAATCAGCACTACGTCCGGGTTGGCGATCTTGCAGCGCAGGCGGATATGGCGGTCGTCGATGCGCAGAAAGGCCAAGACCGGCGCGCCCCGGCGCTCCGGGCCGAAACTGGGGAACCCCTGGGCAAACTTGCCTTCTTCAATGGCGGCCACGGCCAGAAGCTCCACCGAGGTTACGGCGCCTTGGCCGCCGCGCCCATGAAAGCGGATTTCTAACATGAATTGGACCTCGTTTCACAAGGTTTGCAGGCGGCACCGCGCCCAATGGTTGAAAAATATGAGGCCAGGGAAGCAGTCTACTGGCACATTTTTTCCCTTGCTAGTAATTGTAGCGCAATATTTCTGTTCCACAATATTTTTTCAGGGCAAAAAACGGCAATATTTTCCTCTGGCGGCATAACTGCTATATATTATTAAACATAAGAGCGTCGTCAAGCCATTGTGGCATAAAAATCATAAAAAATACTACAATAAAACCTTTCTTCCCACAAGGATTATCTCTCCTTGCCCTTACTGTTGCATGAGTCTGAACCTGGGACAATCCCCCTAACTCCCCCTAAAAAAGGGGGAATTAAAATGCGCTGCACCCGGTGAATTAGGGAGTTGCTGGGGGTGGCTCGGTGCCAGGGAAAAAGGTGATCAAATTGACCCTGGCCGACCTGTCCCATTGTCCTCCCCAGGAAGAGGAGGTGCGGATCACACGCCTTTCACAGCCCCCGGCAGCATAGAGGGAAATTATGCAGGCCCTGGCGATCAACCACCCCCATCCATAAGTGAATCCAGCAAGAATAGACCCGGCTAATCGTATTTAAAATTAATTTCAAGAGGATAAACTATTTTTTTGTCGTTTCATGGCTGGAACTTCCGTTTTAAAGTCCCATTTGTTAGGGGGGATATAACGGGGATTCTCCTGATAAAGTGTGCCCGGAATATAAAGTGGTGTGCCTGGATAACAAAGGGGCAGGCGTAAATGAGTGGCGGAGAGAGAGGGATTCGAACCCTCGGAACACCTTTTGGGCGTTCACGCGATTTCCAGTCGCGCCCCTTCAACCGCTCGGGCATCTCTCCGTAAGGCTTGATGTAGGCGTTCAGCTTTCAGCAATCAGCTTTCAGCAAAAACAATGAGTTAGGGAAACTAAGCGTAAAACCAGTGATCCGCCTCCTTAGAATAACTATTTGAATCTGAAGCATTAGCTGACGGCTGTAAGCTGACCGTTGAACGCTTACAACTTGACATGTTCTACCGCAACCATAATTTCTATAATGTGACTTTTATCACGTTAATTGTCAACCTGTGAAGCCGAAAAAATGAACCCGGAACCGCTGTCCGGTCAGAGAACCTTCAGGTAATTAATCAGCGGATGTTGGCGGCGCCCGGGCAGGGGCCGCTCCTCCCAGCCGTTTTCCCGGCAGCTTAGCCGGCGGTCCGCGACCGGATAGGCCCAGTCCAGGAAAGGCCCGGCCAGGACAATGGCGCCCCGCCCCTGACGATGATAGTCCTCCAGGAGGGGGAGCAGGTGTGGGGCCAGAACCGGAGCGCCGTAGACCTCTTCCTGGCCGGCCAGCACCCCCAGGATCAGCAACGGCTGCTGGATCATCTCCCGGGCCCAGAGAGCCAGGTGCTGCACCCGGGCAGGAAGTTCACCGGGATAGCTGGACTGATATTCTGCCAGGGATAACTGCTCCAGCAGGGCCTGGTGCTGCCGCCCTAGCTCGGGGGCCGACCGGCCGGTGGCCAGGGTCAGGGGCAGAGTGACATTTTCCAGCAGGGTAAGGCGGGGCAACAGGGATTGCCAGGGGGAGACAAAGGCCAGACGCTTCCGCCAGGGATAAAGGGAGCGGCGGGGAAGCGCAAATAAATCTCTGCCCCAGTGGTAAATCCGGCCGGCAACGGGACGGCGCAGGGTGGCGGCAGTACGCAGCAGAACATCCGCCTCCAGGGCCGAAAGACCTTCGATGAGTAGAAATTCCTGCAGGCCGACAGTTAAATTAATGGGGCCGGGGCACGAATCCAGCGCCTCCGGGAGTACCAGGTTCTCCAACAACAGGCTGGACTGCAGGACCTCGGCCGGAACCGCAGCTTTCATCAGATTCTCCGGGCGGGTGGGCGGACTACCCGGTGCATGAGCAGCCCTTACCATACCGTTGACACCCTTCGGCATGTCTGGCTGCGATATCCCGGCCTAATGTTTTTCCCCCGTAGGCGATCAGCTATCAACAATCAGCTCTCAGCAAAAACAATGGGTTAGGGAAACTAAGCGAAAAACCAGTGATACGCCACCTTGGAATAACTATTTGAATTTAAAGCATTAGCTGACGGCTGTAAGCTGACCGCTGAACGCTTACTTTCCCCCTGAGGCAACGCCTCGTCTACCTTATACCTTTAACCGCAACCCATCTTCGGCCAGGATGAGTTCGCCGTCATAACTGCGGCGGCATAATGCCTTCAGATCGACTTCATCACAGGGGGGATAAAAGTGGGTCAACACCAACCGGGAAACCTGGGCCCGGGCAGCCAGCAGACCGGCTTCCCCGGGGGTCAGGTGGCCGGGAACCTTAAAGGGATTGGCGGCTTCCAGGATAAAGAGATCGGCTCCCTGGGCCAGGGCGATGAGGCTGTCGCTCCAGTCCGTATCTCCGGCATAAACCACGGACCGACCGCCGAACTCCAGTCGGAAGGCCAGACTCGTGGCGATGTGATTGACCGGACCCGTTTTGATGGTCAAGTCGTCGAGGGTAAAGAGGTCTTCCCGGTCCGGAGCCATCTCCTGCACCTGCATGAGACCGGGGGGAGGCTCCAGCCACTCACCCCAGGCGCCCTTGAGGTTCTCATGTAACCTGACAAAACCTTGGGCGGCCAGAAGCCAGAAGGACTTTTGCCGGGTGTAACCCAACTGGTAGCGTGTGGCAAAGAGAAAAGGGACTAGATCGCCCACGTGATCCGGGTGGTGATGGCTGAGACAGAGGACGTCGATATCGTTCATGTTCAGGTCATAGTTCAGAAGAGACCGCAGGGTTCCCGAGCCCAGGTCCAATAAGATAAAATGCGGCCCTGCCCTCACCCCTATGGCCGGGGAGCCCCGCCGTCGGGAAGGAACCCCGGTGCCTGAACCGATGATGATGACGTCCACAAGTTTCCCTACGGCGCCCTTAAGCCCCGTCCACGTGCCCCATTTCCTTGACGTAATACCAGTCCGCCGGGTCGACCAGGAAATTGCGGTAATCCACCAGGTAGTAGTAATGGCCCCGTTCTTCATTGACCAGGCTCAGCAGGAAACGGCGCTCCAGGGGGTCCTGGGCCTGTTTGGCCAGCTTCTGGTAAAAATCTATGCTCTTCTGCTCCATTTTCAGGCCGATATCCAGGGCCTTGAGATCATCGGCATCCCCGGCCCCCATATTGCCCTTGGCCAGAGCGGCAGAAAAAATCCTGGGGTCCTCCGGGGGCGGGCTGAACTCGCACATGGCTTCCGTCCAGGTAGGATTCTTCTCCAGGGCGTCGTAAATTTCCTGGATACGCTGGATATGGTAAACTTCGCCGTTGGCCAGATAGGTGAAAATCTCTTTGGTTCCTTCGCTTTTGGCTTTTTGGGCGGCTTCTTCGTAAAACTTCTTGCCGTCTATCTCCATCTGGATCGCCGTTTGCAGGTGCTGCAGGATAAGGCACTCGCTCACCGTCATGGTTGTTTCCTTTCTAATCTGAAAATTTGATGGTTCAAAGCCTTAGGGATACGGTGCACCTTACGGGCATTTTCATGGTTTGGGGTGTTCGGCAAAGAACATGATGTCCGAAGGCGGGATGCGCTTCGCTTTCCCGCCCTACATGGTGAACTTTTCATAACAGTTCCTCATGGGCCGGGGGGCCCACCCGTAAGGCATGAAAAGGTTGTTCG
>VGSX01000144.1 GCA_016874895.1 Deltaproteobacteria bacterium | reverse complement strand
GTCCGCTAAGTTTCTTTTTTTCCCTCCGGTGTCGTGGTATATTTCTCCCAGCGCTGTTTCTTTTCGAAAAATTTTTCTGTAGGGGCGGTTCGCGAACCGCCCCTACAGGCAACACCTCCATTGGCATACAGAATAAACAAACCTTAAGGCACCGAAATGACGACATTAAGCCAACCCTGCGCCCAGGGGAATTTTTTCTTCCCTGCGCCGGCCAGCCTCCCGGAGGAATTCATCCAGGTCATTCTCGAGAGCGAATCCTTCCGGCTGGAACGCATCGTCTCCACCGGTCAGGCCACCCCGCCGGGAGAATGGTACGACCAGGAAACACCTGAATGGGTGCTGCTCCTCACCGGCAGCGCCAGGCTTTTATTTGAAAATGAGCCTCGAGTGATTATAATGAAACCAGGAGATTACCTTCACATTCCGGCCCATTGCCGCCATCGGGTGGAATGGACCGACCCTGGACAGCCCACCATTTGGCTGGCCTTGCATTATCGGGAATCGGGGTCGGGGGAATAGGTGGGTTGCCGGTTTTAACTTGAAAATCTCCCATCGGCCGTGGCCGGTTGGAAAAAAAGACGAGAAGTTATGCCCCTCTTGCCAGGCCTCACAGAAGAAGTATCATTACGTGACCGCTCTTATATTTTTCCGGATCGAGCTGCGGCCGGCCGCCGGTTGGCCGAAACCTTAGCGGACATGATCCCCGGGGAGGCTGTAGTCTTCGCCATCCCGGCCGGGGGCCTGCCGGTGGCCGCCCCCATCGCCCGGGCCCTCAACCTGCCCCTGGACCTGATCATTGTCCGCAAGATCCAGATTCCCTGGAACACCGAGGCCGGTTTCGGGGCCTTGACCCCCGACGGGGAAGTTCTCCTCAACGAGGCGCTGGTACAGGCCCTGGAGCTGGACCAGGAGCAGGTGGCCAGCCAGATAGCCTTAACCCGGCAGAACCTGGAAAAGCGGGAAGCCCTGTTCCGGGGCGGCCGCCCCTATCCTGATCTGACGGGTAAGGTGGCCTTAGTGGTGGACGACGGCCTGGCTTCGGGTTATACTATGTTGGCTGCCCTGAAATTCATCAAAAAACTCAACCCCGAGGCCACCATGGCGGCGGTCCCCACCGGCCTGCTGGAGACCATTCAAAGGGTGCTGCAGGAAGCCACCGCCGTGGTCTGTTTAAACGTCCGCCGGAAGAGGCCTTTTGCGGTCGCAGCAGCCTACCGCAACTGGTATGACGTCCCCGATAACGAAGTGCAGCGGCTTCTCCGGGAATTTACCCGGTAGGTTTTAAGCGTTCAGCTTTCAGCCGTCAGCTAATGCTTTAAATTCAAATAGTTATTCCAGGATGGCAGATCGCTGATTTCGCGCTTGGTTTGCCTAACCAATTGATTTTGCTGAAATATGAGCGCCTGCTTTAAAAATACTTTCCCCTGACCGGAATTATGACCGAAAGAATGGAATTCATCAGGCTTGATCCCCGGCAGTTGGCCTTTGATATCGATGGCGTGGTGGCGGATATCATGACTACCTTTATTGATATGGCCAATGCCCGCCTTCCCAAGGCGAATTTTAAATACGACGACATCGTGGATTTTGAGCTCTCCCGCTGTTTCAACCTGGACCGCGCGATCATCTGGGAGATTCTCGAGGTCTTGCTGGACCGTCCCCAGGATCTGCCCATCGCCCCATTACCCCACGCGGTCCCGGTTCTGACCCGGCTGGCCCAGGCTCACCCTTTGCTCTTCGTGACCGCCCGGGATAAGGCGGAGCCTATTTTTACCTGGCTGACAAACACCCTGCCCGAGGTTCCCCCGGCAGACATTAAGGTCATCGCCACCGGCGATCCGGACTTGAAACTGGCCTACCTCCAGGATCATAATATTACTCATTTCGTGGAGGACCGCCTGGAGACCTGTTTCCAATTGGCCCGGCACGGCATTCAACCGCTGCTGTTCGACCAGCCCTGGAACCGGCGCCCCCACTCCTTTCCCGTGGTCTATACCTGGCAGGATGTGGCCAGACTCCTGTGGCAGGAAACCTGATGAACGATCCCCTTATCCCCTTTAGCCGGGTTTTCGTGGTGGTGCACGGCCATTTCTATCAGCCCCCCCGAGAAAATCCCTGGATTGAAGAAATCGAATGGGAAGAAAGCGCCTATCCCTTTCCCAACTGGAACGCCCGCATCACCCGGGAATGCTATACCCCCAACACCTGCGCCCGCATCCGGGACGACCAGCTGCTCCTTTTGGACGTTATTAATAATTTCAGCCACTTAAGCTTTAATGTCGGCCCCACTCTCCTCTCCTGGCTGGAGGTCAACGCCCCCGCCACCTATCAGCGCCTATTAGTTGCGGACCGGGAGAGCACCTCCCGGCTGGGCTTCGGCAATGCCATCGCCCAGGCCTATAATCACGTAATCCTGCCTCTGGCCAGTGACAGGGACAGGGAAACGGAGATCATCTGGGGACTGAAAGATTTTGCCCATCGTTTCGGGCGGCCGGCCGAGGCCATGTGGCTCCCGGAAACCGCCGTGAACCTGGAAGTCCTGCAGGCCCTGGTGGAACACGGCATGAAATATGTCATCCTGTCGCCCTGGCAGGCCCGCCGCTTCCGTCCGTTGCGTGGCGGGGCCTGGCAGGACGTCGGCTCCGGTACTATTGACACCACCCGGCCTTATCGGTGCTTTGTCCCATCCGGGGGCAGCGCCTCTGCCCGGCCTTACATTGATATCTTTTTCTATGACGGCCAGACTGCCGCGGAACTCAGTTTCGGTGAATTATTAAAGGATAGCGCCCGGCTCCTGGACCAGTTGGGGGCCAAACTGACCACGGACTCCTCCCGTCCGCAACTCCTCAACGTGGCCACGGACGGGGAAACCTTCGGGCACCATAAAGCCTTCGGGGAAATGGGCCTGGCCTATGCCCTGGCCCGCCTGAGCCCGGAAAGGGGCTGGAGCGTCACCAACTTCCGGGCCTATCTGGAGATTCAGGCTCCCACCCATGAGGTGGAAATCTCATTGGGCCTCCGGGGGGAGGGCAGCGCCTGGAGTTGCGCCCATGGCGTGGACCGCTGGCAGCGCGACTGCGGCTGCTCCACCGGCGGCCAGACGGGCTGGAACCAGAAATGGCGCACCCCGTTGCGGCAGGCCTTCGATCACCTGAACGATCGACTGGCCCAGATTTTTACCCAGGAGGGAGGCCGTTACCTGCAGGATCCCTGGGCTGCCCGCAATGATTACATCGAGGTGATCCTGGACCGCAGCGAGGAATCCCGGGAAGAATTTTTCCGCCGCCACGGCGCCCCAAAATTAAAACCCCAGGATCGCACCAAGGCCCTTAAGCTCCTGGAAATGGAGCGCCATGTTTTATTGATGTACACCAGTTGCGGCTGGTTTTTCGCCGACCTGTCCGGCCTGGAATCCCTCCAGGTGATGAAATACGCCGCCCGGGCCCTGCAACTGGGCCAGGAGTTTACAAAAACCGACCTGGAAACCCCCTTTCTGGACATTCTGGCCCAGGCCAAAAGCAATATCCCCGCCATGGGCAACGGCCGGGATTTGTTTTTGCAAAAAATCCGCCCTTCGGTCATCACCTTTCCCAAGCTGGTGAATCAATTCAGCATCTCCATGATGAAAAACCGCCACCGTCAATGCGATTATTGCATCTATCAATTCCGCCCGGAACTCCTGAACTACGAGGAAAAGAGCCAGGGGGGTCTGGAGTTGTCCCTGGGCCGCCTTAGTCTGACAGACGGCGTTACCCAGGAAAGCCGGATTTTGGGCTACGCCACCTTGTTTTTAGGGAGTTACCTTTATCGTACCCAGGTCAAGGACGGGCAGAGCGACGCCGAATTTGCCGAGATGGTGGGCGTGCTCGGCAAGGCCCTGGAGGAGACCCCCGAAGATATCGCCAATGCCCTGGCCTCCTATTTCGGCTCGACCTATTACTCCGTGCGGGATATGTTTAAGCGGGAAAAATGGGAAATACTGCAGGCGTCCCTGCAACCGGTCCAGGACACTGCGCAAACCGGACTGTTGCATGCTTTTCAGGAGGCTCGGCCCCTCCTGTTCACCATGGCCGAAGAAGGATTTGTCATCCCGCCGGTCTTCAAGCTGGCCGCCACAGCAGCTTTGAGCCATCGGATCATGCAATTATTAGATGCCTGGCCAGCCAATACCGACGAACCCGCCACCAAGCGGGACTTGGCGGATATCATCGCGATAGGCAGCAGAATTAACCTCCAGCTTAAAAATGATCCGGCCGGCCGACTCCTGTCTGCTATGCTGGAGCAGGAATTAGCGACTCTGAGCCAGACACTCAGCCTGGAACAGGCCAGGCGGGTTGAATCCTTGTTGTCCTTAAAAGCCCGACTCCCCCTGGAAACGGATGTCATGGAGTCTCAGAATCTGTTCTTTCAGTTAATGGAGGAGCACTTTCCGAAACTGGCCGCGGCCACCCGGCGAGGCCGGGGCGAACCCCGGGCCCTGGCCCAGGTTTTGCTGGAAATTGCGCGCCGGCTTAATTTCAACTCGCGACGTTATGAGCAGCAATTAGCCCAGGGATAGACATGCCGCTGACAATTTGTGTTGCAGGAATTCCCCGTTAGAGAACATAGCATTACCCATATGGATATTAAGTTGGGCTGGACGATAAGTTTCTAGGGGGCCAAGGGGGATTTTAATTAAACGATACTCCAGGCGCTTCACCCCGGCCAGGGGCTGCCCAAATCCAGGCTTGGTGAGATCGAACCATGAAAAAAGACTATGATATTATTGCAGACCCCGAGGCCAACATCCTTTACCAGAGATGCCGGGATGTGGACGAGGCTTTATGGGCGGCCCTGGCCGCGGCCGATCCCTCGGAGGTCAGCCGCCGCACCACGGCCCGACATCGGGAGGGCGCGTATGAGCTGCCCTTCCTAAACCGTATTCTGGTGGTGCAGCCGGCCCGCCGCCAACTGTGGGTGGCCGGTCAGCCGCCTCAGGAACAGGAATTTCAGCTCTGCCTGGCCGCCCTGTTGTTTCTCCTCAAAGGTGATGCCACCCAACTGCCTTCCCGGCAGGTCAGTCCCAAGGAACTCAAAGGCGGGGTGCTTTTTTTCCAGGGGCCCCATGCCTTGCCCACCTCCCGCCTGGAGGAGCGCTTCGGTACCCAGAGGGAGCTTTTCCTGCGGGTCGGCCGGAGTTTAGGGGGTACAGAAGTGGCTCAGGGGGACGCGGCCCTCGTCTTCACAGCCTTTCCGAACCTGTCGGTGGAGGTGATCCTGTGGCTGGGGGATGAAGAATTTCCCCCCCAGGTCATTCTTACCGTCCCCGCCGCCCTGGAGCGCTTCTGGGCCCTGGATGCTGTCTGGGCCCTGCTGAACGTCGTCACCCGGGAGCTATGGCGCGCCGGGGAAACGGGATAGAACGGTCAAGCCGATAAATTACTGCGTTGAAGGAATGCAGGGGAGATAAGCCGAGAAGAGGGCCCCCGGATTCAAAGTCCCGTACAAGGCCCTCTGCCGTCCCCCAAGGGGGTAGCGCATCAGAACGTGCCGCCTTGCCGCTGGCGGCCAGAACCCGGTGGCTTAATTCGGGTACTTCACCTCGAAAACCCTTTTGGCGACGACAAAGGTGTTGAGGTAATAGGGTTGAGTAAGATCTGTGACAATGATGCCACTGCGGGGGGTGGAGGCATGGATCATCTTGCCATTGCCCATATAGATGCCCACATGCCCGACGCTGCGCCCGCCGCGCCGGAAGAAGAGCAGATCGCCCGGCAGCATCTTGGAAAAATCCATCTGAGCCGTAACCGTCTTGCCCATGTGGACCTGTTCGCTGCTGCTGCGGGGGAGATCTATCATAAAGTTTTTCGCCACATACTGGACAAACCCGGAGCAATCCGTGGCTGAACTGGTCTCCAGATTGGCCCCCCGGCGATAATTGCCGCCCTCGTATCTCTTGGCCAGGGTAAGGAGCAGTTCCGAAAAATTCCATCTCGGGTATATGGGCGCGTTCTGTTCCGAGACCGAGGAATAATCATCGCCCCGGCTAGGCATGGGAGCAATTTTACGGTCTGCGTTACTTGATGGCCCCGTGCTCCCCACCCCTTTTTGAGGGCCCAGCGGCTCCAGAACAAAACGGCCGTCTCTCTGGGGGGTGATCTTCATGAGCGGTCCCGTTTCGGCTACCCCGGAACGGTAATACCTGGGGACATAAGAGCTGGAATACGGTTCGTAATCACTCCCGCCCCGATACCGCTGATAGCTGCGGCTGGAGTAGCTGCGCCGGCTCGCGTTCCGTGAACTGGTCCGGGACTTCGATTGTTTAACGACTTGCCCTTTCTTTGACTTTACTGCAACTTTCGCTGATTTCTTCCGGGAAGGATTGGCGTGTGTGTCATTGATAAAATAAGGACACAATACCAGAGCCAAGCTTATGGTAGTGCCAAGAATAAGCCGACTCACCATCATAGACCTCCTTTCGGCAAGACCATGACTTCAGTCAGGGTTAGGGGTGACAGGCAGAAAATCCTGATGCCGCAAAATTAAAAAAATGATGCCAGAATAATAACTTTTTAGACCTTTATAACTGCCTGTGCCCCTTGATTTCACTTCCTGGCCCAAAATTTTGTCCTTTATAAAACATAATTTCTTTAAAGTCAACCTTTTTATAAGAAACCTTGAGGCTGATGCCATTTAATTGTATTAATATCAATCAGATACCCCAGAGGAAGACTCGAAACCGTAACCTGAATATCATCACATCGTCGGCAGCAGTATACGAAAAGTGGTCCCCACCCCCGGTTCGCTCTCCACGGCAATGGTGCCGCGATGGGAATCAATGACGCCCTTGACGATGGCCAGACCCAGGCCGGTGCCGATCACCTGCCGGGTCTTGGGATGTTTGACCCGGTAGAATTTATCAAAAATCTTGGGGAGTTCTTCCGGGTCAATGCCGACCCCGGTATCGCTTACGGTAATTTCTAAAAAATTCTCCTGGGGTGTAACTTTGACGGCCACCTGGCCGCCATCCGGGGAATAGTTGATGGCGTTGCTGATGAGGTTGGTGAAAACTTCCTCCAGGCTTCTCCGGTCGGCCGGAATGAGAGGCAGTTCCGGGGGGGCTTGCAGGGAGAGATCGATCCGGTGGCTGGCAGCCCGGTCCCGATGAAAGGCCACCACCTCTTCCAGGAGGGGTCGAAGCTCTAGGGGCGCCAGATTCTGCCGGACCTGACCGCTTTCTATCCGGGCCACGTCCAGCAGTTCGTTAATGAGCTCCAGGAGGCTCTGAATCTTGCCCCGGGAACGTTCCAGAATCTCCCTTTGCTTGCCCCCGAGTTCCCCCACCAGGCCCTCAAGAATGACGGTCAATTGCTGCTTGATGGTGGCTAGAGGCGAACGCAGTTCATGGGAGACCATGTTGACGAAGCTGGATTTCATTTCATCGAGTTCTTTAAAGCGGGTAATGTCATGGAAGACCGTCACCGTGCCCAAAACCTGCTTGGCCGGATCAGGGATGGGCGCGGACAAGGCCCGCCAATAGGACTGACCCCGGCACAGCTCCTGGGACACGAGCCGGGTTTCATCCGCGGCCTGCCCTACCATGGCGGTGAGCACCTCCAGCAGTTCCTGGTCAGGCAGATAATCCGCTAAAATGCAGGGCTGAGGGGGTAACGAGTGTACGTCCAGAACCCGGGTGAGGGAAGGATTGTACAGAACGATTTCCAGATCCCGGTTGGTCACCAAAACCCCGTCAGCCATGCAGTTAATGATGGTGCGCAGACGGCTCTGTTCCATGGCCAGGTCATAGAGGTTTCTGGCCTGTTCCTCCTGGAGCTGGCGGGTGCGCCGCTCCAGGGCCTGCTTTTCCAGGGCCCGGTGCACCACCAGGAGGAGATGATCGGCCTTGAAAGGTTTGGTGACAAAATCATAGGCCCCTTTTTTCATGCATTCCACGGCATCGTTAACCGTGCCGTGGCCGGTGATAACCACCAGGGGCAGATGTGGATAGTGGACGTTGAGGCACTCCAGAACCTCCACGCCGCCCATCACCGGCATTTTCAGGTCACAGAGGACAAGGTTGACGTCCTCGGCAGCGAGCGTCTCCAAAGCTTCCTGGCCATTGACCGCAGTGAGCACCTGGTATCCTGACGCGGCCAGGAGGCGACTGCAGCCGTCTCGAATCACTTTTTCGTCATCAACCACGAGAATGGTATCCATATTAAATCCTCATTTAATCCTTGAGAGGCATATGGGGAGCCTCTGGTGATGGCGCGCCTTTCCTTAAATCTTAGAGTTATATCCTGCTGCTTTCTGAGGATTGACAGCGGATCAGGTTTTCCGCCTGTTCATATATGGACAGGCTGGAAGCCTGTGCCACCGGTATTCTTAACTGAA
>VGSX01000143.1 GCA_016874895.1 Deltaproteobacteria bacterium | reverse complement strand
TTCGGAGAGGCCGCTGTTGGCCCGCTCCAGCATCGCCGCGGGCTCCTCCAGCCAGATGCCGTCGTACTCCGTCCCTTGCAGCCGGTTCAAGGCCCCGGGATCGTCAATCCCGAACAGGTCCACTTCCACCTTGGGGTTGCAATGAATGGTGAGTTGCCGGTAATCGTCCCGCCAGGAAGCTAGAGAAGGGGTCTTTCTGAAGATTTTATTAATGGAACGGACCGTGGATCTCTTTATGTTAGTATGGGTATCGCGAATAATGGCCCATAACACCGGCCTCTTGTTGCGTTGCGCGCTAATAATCATCGCGCCGACTGAGGCGTAAGTCTTGCCTTCGCCCGCCGGCCCGATAATGACGTTAATCAACGCATCGCTATGGGCATAGGCGCTTTGTGTTGCTGACAAGTAGAGGTCAAGTTTATTGCTCATCTACCCATCAGCGATACCCAATGCTGAAATGGATGTCAAGCAATAAAATTCTTTGACATTTGGGGTTGTTTATAGTAATATGGGGTTAATTTAAAGAAAGGCAGGTATTTTTTAAGGTGAAAAAAATTGGTGGGACGGAAAAGTCGGTAACGGAGCGGAGCGTTATTCAGATAAACGGAACGTTATATGTTTCGATACCTAAGCCATTTGCGGCCCGCCACCAAATCCAGGCCGGCGACCGCCTCCCCATGATCCTGGGTGACAGCCAATTGAAGATCATTCCGCATGAAAAATGAGCGGTCCTGCTATCTCATAATAACGTATATAGACCATATATCTGCATTTTCCCTTAGTCCACTGATAATGCCCCCTCGTGGCAAGTTAGTTTCTATCAGGTTTGCCATTCTTCTCCAGGTGGAGTTTTTCCTTGACAGGCAGAAAGAAGTCCTATATGTAGTGGATTAATGAATTCGGGTGCCCATATAGGGCGTAATAGGGAAGCCGGTGCAAAACCGGCACGGTCCCGCCGCTGTAACCGGGGACGAAACCTGCATAGAGCCACTGTCTCACTAAAGTGAGATGGGAAGGCGCAGGCGGTAGGAAGAACCGGAAGTCAGAAGACCTGCCCGAATGAAGGCTTCGCCCCTACGAGGCATAGCGGGCTGTAAGCTCCATTAAGGATAAAGAAGCTGGGTGCAATCCTTAAGTCATGGTGACTTAAGGATTTTTTTTTGCGGAAAAACAAAAAATCAGGAGGACGACATGGTAAAGCGGAGCAAATTTGAATGGTTATTTTTGGCGCTTATTCTCTCGATTATCAGCGCCACTTGGACCCTGAACGCCGCGGCGCCGGCAAAACCCGCCATCGTTTTGGCGGCCTTCGGCACCAGCACAGAAGCCTTCGAGACTTACAACCATTTCGAACAGAAAGTCAAGGAACGCTTTCCTGATTATGAAATCCGCTGGGCCTTCACTTCCCATAAAGTCCGGCACAAGGTGGCCCAGGAAAAGGGCCAGAAGCTCAATGACCTGGGCACGACGTTGCGGGAATTAAAAGCCGCCGGATATACCCGGCTGGCCATCCAGTCCCTCCATATTGTGCCGGGGGAGGAGTGGGAAAAGAAAATCGTGAAGGTTAGCCGGGAGATCCCCGGTCTGAAAGTTGCTTTGGGAAAACCGCTGCTGAGCAGCGAAAAGGACCAGGAGCGGACCCTCCAGACCGTAGCCCAGACATTCCCCAAGGAGTTAAAGGATACCGCGGTGGTTCTGATGGCCCACGGCAGCCCCGTACCCGAGGGGGAAAAAGCCTACCTGGCCTTTGACCGGCTGCTGCGTTCCCATTACCAGAATGTCTTTCTGGGCGCGGTGGAGGACAAGCCCACCAAGGCAGAGGCTTTCGAGGCCGTCAAGAAGGCCAATCCTACTACAGTCGTCCTGATGCCTTTCATGTTTGTGGCCGGTGAACATGTAGCCAAGGATATGCTGGGAGATGACCCGGAGAGCTGGAAATCCGAGCTTCTCAAGCAAAAAGCCTATCGCATCGAAGGGATCACCAAAGGGCTGGGGTATCAGGATGGGATCGTGAATATTTATCTGGACCACCTGGCCCAGGCCATGAAGGGCTTATAGGGGGGTATATGAAGAGGGGGCTGATCGTTTATCTGGTGGGAGGCGCAGAATTGCCGGAAGACTTTGATCTGGCAAGTTGCTGTGAGAAAATCGGCTTCCCCGCAGACCGGGTGGAACTGGTGGGGTCCCAGCAGGGATTTTATGATGTGGGAGATGCCTGGCACCACCTGATTACTAAGGGATACGGGGATATCAAGCTTTTAGTGGCGCAAACAGACCAAAAATGTTTGCGGCCTATTCACCCCTTGGTTCGACTTACAGGCTAAGGAAAAGGAAGAAGTGAAAAAAGGAAAGCCACGAACGCTCTTTTTCCAGTCTTCAGACCGGAATAGGCCTTCGTGGCTTAATTCTTTAGCAGAATCGTGGCTTTCCGTTAGTGGCAGCAGGTGTGCCCGTGCTCGTGATGCCCATCGCTGTGAGTGTGCTCATGGCTATGAGTCATAGCCTCGTGGCTGTGCTCATGGCCATCATGGCTATGAGAGCCCGCTTCGTGCTTATGCTCGTGCTCATGCTTGTCCTTGCTATGGCAGCACATCAGCTATCCCTCCTTTCCTATTAAATTTGAATATATTCTAATCATTTGCTGATTATCATGTCAAGCTCGGCCCAGGGTTCTGTCGAAAAGAGGACTTAAAAGAAAAGCCGCGAACGTCCGTTCTTGGGTGAATCCCTGGTGAAAACGATCGCGGCTCACTTTAGTTTAACAGGCGCAGCCAAGGTGCTACTTTTTGCGCCAGGCCTCCCAATTGGGGCGGCCCTGGGAATCCCGCAAATGGAGCACATAATCTCCTTTGGTGAGTTCAAAGGCGATCACCCGCAGCTTACCGTCCTTCTCACACATCCCCTTGACCCGCACTTCATCTCCGGGCTTGATTTCAAACTCCTGGCGCTCCAGGTACCAGACCGGGCCCAGGCTGACGTGCGCCTGGCCCTGGGTCTTGGTGTCCACCACCAACGCCATGCCGGGATGCATGCCTTCTTCCAGTGTTTCAGTAAGCACTTGCACCACCTTGCCGCTCTCGTCAAAGGGCTTGCAGGTGCTCTTCACCGGGCACATATAGGGCGCATAGGGACAGGGCCGGAAGCCCTGGCCGCGGCCCTGGCCCCAAACCGGGCCGGCCGCCGCCCAACACCACACCATCAGCCCCAAAATACTGATTCCAACTACCTGCCACCGTTTCATCCGATGGTCCTCCTTTCGGCATTCTTAAAAAGCATACACCATGGATAACAAGGGAGTAACCGCGGCGGTGTTGTTCTTGCCAGCCAGATCGCAGTTGACCCCCAGGGCAAAGGATAACTTTTCCGAGTACATGTATTCAATCCCCGGCATCACGGAAAGCAAGGCCGCGGGAGGGACGTTGGACTTATGGCCGAACAAACGTCCGCCGTCCCAGAAGCTGGTAAGTTCCAGCAGGGCCACCCACTTCCCGGCCATGGGATATTCCGCCGCCAGATTCACAGTCACGAAGTCCCGGGGATAATTCCTGCCGTCATCGTTGGTGAACGCGGTCTGCATGGAATACCAGAAATTGCCGTAAAAAATGAAGGGCTTGACCCATTTGGACAGGTTAAAGCCGGTGGTGAAGGCGTAGGCACCCCCTCCGACGACGTCGGTGCCCAGGAGCCGGGGGTTAAGGCGCCGAAAGTGACCCGAGGGAAAATCCGTGGCAAACAGGGCGGTCACCGTGGGTCTTACCTCGGTCTCTTCCACCAGGCGGTATTTAAAAGTCAGATTGATGTCGTTCAGGCTGGCGAAGCTGGCGTTGCGCGCCCCCCCCGGCCCCGGTGGATTCACTCCACTGGCCCAGTTTTGGATGAAGGGAATAACCGTGAAGACCTCCAGGTTGTTCAACAAGCCGTAAGTGAATTTCCAATCCATGCCAAAAGTCTGGAAATTGCCGCCGGCCGAGACCCGGCGCCAGTTGGGGCTGAAATTGTTGGTAACAAAACCCAGGCCGAAGGTAGGCTGGACGGCAAACTTGCCCTTCTCGATGGGAATGGCGGTGTCGGTGATGATGGGGCCGAAGGTGGAGGGACATTCTTCCTTCTTTTCCGGGGGACCCGGCAATTCAAAGGGCGTCTGGGCCAAAGCCACTGACCCGGCCAGAGTCCAACTGAACGCCAAAACCAGGGCCAGGAAAAGCCAAATCGTTTTGTGCACCCTGAAGTTCTTCATAAATTCTCCCCCAAATTCTTGCTGGTGTCAAGATTTTGGATGGACGGCGGCAGCCACCTGTCCTTATTTACTCACCTGCATATCGGTGAACTGCACCCAGAGCACCGCCCCGTATTCGGCTTTCTTTTTCTTGCCGTCCGGCCCCCGGATAGAATCCTTTTCCTCGTTGATGACGGAGAAGCCCCACCACCCGGCCTTGGGCGCGGCAAAAGTAAAAACGCCGTTTTCATCGGTTTTCAGCTTTTGCATGATGAAATATTCATTGGGCGCGGTCACCTTATTGCCGGGGTTCCAGTATTCCACTTCCACGTCGGCCCCGCCCGCAGGCTTGCCCTTGAATTTCGCCACGCCCCGGAAGACGTTGCCGGCGTAAAGGCCGAAGGGCCGGGTCAAGGGAATGATCTCGGCCTTGAGGCCCACTTCCTGGTCCCAATCCTCTTCGCCGCCCAGGGCGGCCACATAGGTCTTGGTAATATGGATGATAAATTTATCTTCCGCCGGTTCGAAGTAGGGTTGCGGTTCAAAATAGAAGGCGTAAATACCCGGCTTTTTCACCGCGTAGACGCCTTTCCAGCCCTGTTTTCCCAGGACTTGGGTTTCCTGGAGGGTGTTTAGAAGATCGGTGTTGGTTTTACCGGACTGCACCCCAAATCTCTTGGGTTTGACCAGGTCCATGCCTTTCTGTTCAAAGGGATGCAGGAAGGCCAGGGTCACTTCCAGTTCAGGTTTGTCGCCCTGCATCACCATGGATTTTTCCGGCAGGATCATGCCGAAATGGGCCTGGCTGACGTTGACTAAACCGAAGACGAGTAACAGGCCTATGATTAGGGTAAAAGAACGTTTCATAAATCTCCTCCATTCACTTTAGATTTGGGCAGGCTCGGCCTGCGGTTTTAGGCGGATGTACAGCAGGTTGCATGCACATGGCAGCATTCCTTCACCGTGTGATTCAAGAAATCCCGCTCATGGGAAACGATCATGTAAGCAATGTCCAGGTCTTGCAGGATATGCATGAGGCGGTGCTTGGTCTGCTCATCCAGGCCGGAGGTAGGTTCATCCAGCAGGAGCAACTGGGGCTGCATGGCCAGGACGGTGGCCAGGGAGACCAGCTTTTTTTCGCCCCCGGAAAGCTTGTAGGTCACCCGTTCTTCGAAGCCGTGCAGACCCAGCCGCTCCATGGTCTCCCGGGCGATCCGGATCGCTTCCGCCGGTGGCTTCCCCTGGTTCAAGGGACCGAAGGCCACGTCTTCCAGGACGGTGGGACAGAAGAGTTGATCGTCGGCGTTTTGAAACAACAGGCCCACCTTTTGCCGGACTGCGACAAAATCCTTCTCTTTACTGACTTCTTGTCCGAAGATGACAATTTTGCCCGCCTGGGGACGCAACAACCCCATGATCAGGTGCAGGAGGGTGGTCTTGCCGCAGCCGTTGGGACCGACGAGGCCGATGTGCTTGCCCGGCAGGAGCTGAAAGTTAAAGTCCTGGAAAACCGGGCAGGGAGCTCCGGGGTAGGCAAACGTGATATTTTGCAATTCAATCAGCGGTTCACTCATCATATCCTCACCAGGAGGCTGGGCAGCCGCCACTCCAAATAGCCAAGAGTCATTAACACCAGCATGGAGGCCACCACAAAAACCCCATCGCGGCCCTGCCAGGAAAAGGTCCGCAGGCTGTAAAAGACCCCGTGAAAACCCCGGCAGAGCATGGCCTGGAAAACGCGGTCGGCCCGGTCATAGCTCCGCACCAGCAGCATGGCCACCAGGTAGGCGTAGGTGCGGTACGTGTGCAGGTTGGTGCGGGGTTGAAACCCCCGGATTTTTATGGCCTGGACCAGGCGGTGGTATTCCTGTTCAAAGACATACAGATAGCGATAGGTAAACAGCAGCAAATGACACAACTTGTCCGGCAGGCGCAGATTATGCAGCGCCTGTCCCAGGGTGACCACCGGTACGGTGGCCACCAGGGCGATGAGGGCGATGATAATGGCGTTGGACTTCAGGGTAATCAACCCGGTATAGATCAGGCCCTCCCGGGTGGCAGCCAAAGGTCCGAAGCGCCACACTGCCTCTCCCGGATAGGTGAGGGGCAAGACGACCCAAAGAAAGAAAATGAAGCTGTTCACCAACAGCAACCGGACGACCACTTTTTTCAAGGGCAGCCGCGCCAGGGCCAGGCAGATCAGGGCCACGGCCAGCCCAGCCAGAGTGGCGGCATAGGTCTGGGCCACGGCCATGAGCACCGCAAATAGGGCGGCCACCACCACTTTGCCTCGGGGGTCCAGCCGGTGCGCCAGGGAGGCGCCTTCGGAAAAAGGCTCTCCGATGGTACTCAAGAATCTTTCTTCCTCCTGCTCAGGCAATAAGCCCACACGCCGAATATGCCCAGGATATAACCGATGCCACCAAGGATGTCGGTCAGCGAAGTCCGGTGGATGGTCAATTCGGTGAGCATCTCTTTTACCGGAGAGAGCTGACGCTCCAAGGCCTTATTCACCACTTCTTCGAGCATTTGCCGGTCAACGGTGGCGGCTTTGATCTCCGGAGCTATGGGCGCAGGTGTGGCCGCGGCAACGGGAGTCGTGAAAGCACAGATAACGAGAATCAAGAAGACTCCCTGAACCCAGAGATTCGGCCGAGATTGTTTTCCCAAGAACAATTTTTTAGGCATAGATTCTTTCCAACCTTCCCAGGCGGATTTTCTTGAACAAACGGAAAATAGATCGCGCCATGACGCCTTCGCTGAGCATCACCGGGCCTTGAGCAGAAACTCTCCCCGGTGGCCCATGCTCGCTTCTACGACGACCTTCAGATCAATCTTCTGAGCGGCAACTTCCGGGGGGATTTTGCCGGAGAATTTCCCTTTGTCATCGGTTTGGCCGGTCAAGAGTTCCTTGCCGCTCTTGGCGTCCAGAACCAGGACCTTCCCCTGCTTCACCGGGGTGCTGGGCACAAACTTGCTTTCCGTGTGGATGGTGTCGCCTTCGATGTAAGCAAAGACCAGGACCCGATGGGCCAGAGCGGGGGTCGCAAAGGCACAGATAATCAGGATCAAGAAGACTCCTTGAACCCAGAGATGCGGCCAAGATTGTTTCCGTAAAAACCATTTCTCATGCATAAATTCCCTCCAACATTTCAGGTTTGACTTTCCTGAGAAACAGGAAAATAAACAGCGTAATAACGCCTTCGATGATCATCACCGGAATATGGGCCAAGAGGGCCATTTCCGCTACTTCGATGAAAGCCTGCCCGGTGGTGATTAAGGCCACGGCCACCAGCAGCCCGCTCAACAAAATAGCGGTGGCCCCGCAAGCCACCGCGCCCACCGCGGCGGGAGTACCGGGGCGGCGTAGAAGACCGCGAAAGGCATAAAAGCAGATGACCGCGGGGGCCGCCATAATCACCGTGTTCACTCCCAACACCGTCAGTCCCCCGAACTGAAAGAGCAGGGCTTGCAAGAACAGGGCGATGAGAATGGCGGGTACGGCCATCCAGCCCAGCAGCAACCCCATAAGCCCATTGAGCACCAGGTGCAAGCCCACTGGCCCCACCGGCACATGTATAAGCGTGGCCACGAAAAACGCCGCGGACAGGAGAGCCACCCGGGGGATGGCTTCGTAATCTATTTTTTTCAGGCCGATGGCGGTGCCCGCCACCGCCAGGGCAGCCCCACCCGCCAACACTGCGGGGCTCAGCACTCCCTCGGAAATATGCATGGCTCCCCTTCCTGGATAATTTGATTCATTAAGGCTGGCTGCACGCTTCTGCGAAATGGCCAAAAAATCAAAGGCCATGAAGGCACCCCTCCTCCGGAAGGGTCGTAAGCCTTCATGGCCTCGAAGTTCTTTATATTTGGTGATCGCGTGCCCGGAGCTTCTTACCCCAGGATGGGTTCTACTAAAAGAGTTATTTTTCTTTCAGAATGATTTTATGATTCACCAGGTTAAGCCGGTGAATGTCAGCTTTGATAACTTTTTGCTCGCCGAAGATATTGACCAGACGCAGGCTGTCGCCGTCGGGTTCGATGATGTCCACTTCCGATAGCAGCAGTTCTTCCTGGCCGTTTTTCAATAGATAAGCCGCAGCCTCACACATGTTTAATAAACTCCTTTAGTCGCCCGGTAACCGCCTTTTCCACCAGATGGGGCAGCGG
>VGSX01000142.1 GCA_016874895.1 Deltaproteobacteria bacterium | reverse complement strand
ACTTGCCGAACCCGCCGACCTGCGCCTTTTGCTGCCTCAGCGATATTCTGACAGCCACAAGGGTACTTTCGGCCACCTGCTGGTAGTGGCCGGTTCAGTGGGCAAGACCGGGGCCGCGGCCCTTACCGGCGAGGCCGCCTTGCGGGTGGGCGCCGGTCTGGTGACCGTGGGGGTTCCGGCCAGCCTTAATGCGATTCTGGAAATGAAGCTTACTGAGGCCATGACCCTGCCTCTGTCGGAGCCTGAAGGGGTACAGGGACTGGGACGGCGGGCCCTGGAGGAGCTGGCCGCCGCCATGCCCGGCAAGACCGCCCTGGCGGTGGGCCCCGGCCTCGGCAGACATCCGGAGACCATCGAACTCGTCCGCCAACTGGTGCGACGCAGCACCATCCCGGTGGTCCTGGATGCCGATGGGCTCTACGCCGTGGCCCATGATCTGGAAAGCGTCGCCGAGGCCGTGGCCCCCGTTATTCTGACGCCCCACCCCGGGGAAATGTCCCGGCTCCTGGGCTGTCTCAGCAAAGATGTCCAGGCCAACCGCCCGAACGCGGCCCTGGAACTGGCGGAGCGGACCCAGGCCATCGTGGTGCTTAAGGGGGCCCAGACTCTTATCGCCAACCCGGAGGGCAGGATCATGATCAATAACACCGGCAACCCGGCTTTGGCCCAGGGGGGCTCTGGAGACGTGCTCACCGGCATGATCGGCGGTTTCCTGGCCCAAAAGATGGCGCCTTTCGAAGCCGCCTGTCTGGGAGTCTACCTCCACGGTTTGGCCGCGGACGTGCGGGCGGCCCGGCAGGGGGTCTGCGGCATGCTGGCCGGAGAACTTCTGGAAGAATTGCCCGAACTGATTCAAGAATTTTATTCCGGGACATTTCCCCCCACAGAGGAGCAGGTATGCTGCAGGCTCGTGAAATTATGACGCCAGACGTTATCACCGTCTCTCCCCAGACGACAATCCTGGATCTGGCCCGTCTCCTGGCCCACCACAAGATCAACGGCGCGCCGGTGGTGGACGAGGCCGGCCGCCTGGTGGGCGTGGTCACTCAAAGCGACCTGGTCGACCGGGCCAAAAAGTTCGAACTGCCCCACGTCATTACCATTCTGGACGCCCACTTCTACCTGACGCGGGCCAGCACCTTTAAAAAGAACCTGGAAAAAATGGTGGGTAACCAGGTGGCCGACGTTATGACCTCGCCGGCGGTCACCATCGGCCCCGAGGTCACGGTGGATGAAATCGCCGCCATTATGGCCCGCCGCCAGGTCCACACCCTACCGGTCGTGGAAGGTGACGAGCTCATCGGGGTCATCGGCAAGATCGATATTATCCGGGCTTTGGCCCAGGAAGATTAGGGAGTGGTTCGTTCCTGCCTGACCTCCGGCCCGGCGGAAACCCAGGTCCTGGGTGAGAAAATCGCCCTTTTCCTGCAACCCGGCGATGTCGTGCTCCTTCACGGGGAGCTGGGGGCCGGCAAGACCGAGCTGGTGCGGGGCTTAAGCGCCGGCCTGGGGCTTCCCCCGGAACTGGTGAGCAGCCCCACCTTTGCCCTGGTGCACCAGTACCCCGCCCGGATTCCCCTTATCCACGTGGACCTTTATCGCCTGCCAGTCCTGGAAGACGACTTTTTGCTGGAGTTGGAGGAATACTGGCACCATCCGGTGGTCACCGTCATTGAATGGGCCGAGCGCCTGGGCCCTCATCTCCCGGAGGAATACCTCGACATCACCCTGGCCTGGGTGGATGACCAGGTGCGGTCGGTGGAAATCTTCGGCAAGGGAAGCCGGGGAAAAATCCTGGCCGCAGCCTGCCAGGCGTGTTGGCCTGATTGATAACCGAATCGACCATGGCCGAACCCACAAGTTCAAGGAGGAATATCAATGGCTCAAGCGAAAAAACCACCATCCCTGAAATTAACTATCAAAGAACCCGACGAATTCATCACTTTTTCCATGAGAGTCCTTAACTTTGCCCAAGAAAACCTCAAAATCATCATCACAGTTGTGGTTGCCTTCCTGATAGCCGGGAGCGGCTGGGTATATTACCAAAAACAGCAGGTGGCGCGGCAGGAAAAGGCGGCGGAGTTATATCAGGCCAGTATAGGACGATTTACCTCTGATATCCCCGGCTTGTTGAAGGAGTTGGAGGTTATTGTCCAGGACTATCCCGGTACCGGTGGCGCCGTGCAGGCCCGTTTGCTCATGGCCAATCTGCTCTATCAGGAAAAAAGATACCCGGAGGCCGCAGCCGCCTTTGAGGCCCTGGCCCTGGCCGCCCCGGACCTGCAGATTTTAGTGACGGAGAATCTCAGCTATTGCTACGAGGCCCAAAAAGACTACCTGAAGGCCGCGGCGGTTTTGGAACCACTGGTGCAGCAGGTCAATCTGCCCTACCAGCAGGAACTGCAGCGCCGGCAGGCCATGCTCTTTGAACTGGCCGGGGAAAAAGCCAGGGCCCTGGCCGTGTACCGCAACATGCTGCAGACCAATCCCCCGGCAGGCTTCATCCCCTATCTGCAGGAAAAAATCAAGTTACTGGAAGGGGAGAAGAGCTGAGACGGTTTCCGGTGTTGGGAGTGTAGGGCGGGAAAGCGAAGCGCATCCCGCCTTTGGCCTTGATAAAAAGTTTAGGAATTGGCAAGAGCCTACAAGAGGGGAGTAATCACCTTAAGAAATTCCTCTTTGTGGCGGGCTCCCTCAATTTTTACCGCAATTTTGCCCTCCTTGTTGATCACAAAGGTGGTGGGCACGGCCGTAATATCGCCGTAATCCTTGCTGACCTGATCCGTGCCCAGCAGAATCGGGTAATTCAGGTTCATCTGTTTGGCAAAAGCTTTTAATTGATTGGGGTCGGTGCTCAAGCAGATGCCCAACATGGCCAATCCCTTGTCCTTATTTTCTTTATAGATGGCGTTGAGTTCAGGCATCTCCTTGCGGCAGGGTTGGCACCAGATGGTAAAAAAATTCACCACCACCACCTTCCCCTGCAACTTGCTCAGGGTCACCGTATTCCCCTCGGTATCGGTGAGGGAAAAATCCGGGGCCGGTTCCCCCTCTTTTATCGCCCAGACACTGGTGTTAAGGCACAGAAGCAGAAGCAGGACGGTCCCCCCAACTAAGGTGGCGTGGACGCGTTTGTATCTTTGCAAAATTTTCATAGGCTACTCCTTTAGCTGAAATTGCCGTTGGCGAGATTGTTTTGATTCTGGCCGGATGCCAGAAGGATTGATAAAAGGAATTATAAAATAGTTTTTCTTGAACAGGAAATGATTTTAACTTTTTTCCTGTTTGGCCAACCGCTGCATGACCGCCTTGATTAAAATGGGCCAGGCAATGGTGGCGTCGCAGTAAACCTCGGCAAACCGGCCACCTTCATTCTCCGGGACGAATTTCCCCCAGGAGATGCCTTCCCGGTAGGTGCAACCGCTGAGCCCGCCCCAGTGCACCGGTTCCGGGCAGATGCGGACACCGTAGTGAAAGCGGACAAAGGGCAGATCAATACCCAGGCGATTCTGCAAAATATCGAAGAACGGCCCCACCTGCTGGGCCCAGTTGCGGGGGACGCCCCCGCCGATGGTAAAAATTCCCACCTTCCTGGCCGCCATAATATTTTGGGCGTAGAGGCCCAGATCTAAAAAAGGATTGAAATTAATTGACATGGCGGTAAGGGCTTCGGCCACGGTTTTACCATCCCGTAAGGCCCGCTGGATCATCCAGTTGGCCACGTCCAGGCCCAGTTCGGAATCGGTGAATGCCGGGATAAATACCGGCACCCCTTGGAGATAAGCATTCCGCAAAATTCCGGGGTGATGGCTGACCTCGGCCAGATGCCGCCCCAATTCCCGGCACAGGATTGCAGAGGACATAGTCTGGCTGATATCCAGGCGATCCAGCACCTCCTTGAAAACGGCCTCGGCGTAGTCCAGGTTCTGCTCCATCTCCAGGGTGTCATAGACTCGATTATAACCCATGCGGTAGAGCTCTTCATCGGACCGGCGGGGATCGTGCTTGTAGTGAACCTGCCCCACGGCCTCGATGAGACCGTGGGCCATAAGGGCGCCGGTGCTGATGATGACCTGCAGCCAGCCCCGGTCGATCATTTCACAGATCAAGAGACCCATTTTGGCCACCGTCATGGCGCCCGAGAAGGTGCCAACGATGGCGCAGTCCGGGTCAGTAACCATGGCCTGGAGGACCTCGGCCGCCTCTCCCAGGGAGCGCCCCCCAAAGGACGTCAGGCTATAGCCGGCCAGCAGTTCATCGAAATCCGCAATGTTCGCGATATCCAGAGGCGCCAGGGGGGTGAGCCCGTCTTGCGCGCCGTCATGAAATTCTTCGGGTTTACGCCGCAAGTTTTACTCCTTACTTACCTAAAATCAAAAACTGGAAACCGAATACCGCCTCACTCATCGCTGCCTTTGGCCGCCTCCCGGCTCTTATAAAGGTATCCCAAAAATTTATAGATCAGCCTGGCCGCAGTAAATTCACTGACCCTGTGACCGGGTATGGGGGCCAACTCGGTGACATCCAGACCCACCACCGGGCCCCGCTCGGTGATGGCCTTGAGGATGGTCAAGGCCTGATAGTAGGTTAAGCCCCCCGGTTCCGGGGTGCCGGTTCCCGGCATTATTCCAGGGTCCAGGGCGTCCACGTCCAGGGATATGTATACCGGCCCCCTGATACGGCCCAGGTGCTCCAGGGTCAGGTTCAGATAATCGGGATCCCGCAAATTCCGGGCTTTGAGCAGGGTCAGCCGGGGGGCCACCCGGATAAAATCATATTCCGCCGCGGAGTAGCTCCGCACCCCCACCAGGGTCAGGGGCCGCCCCAGTTCCCACACCCGCCGCATGACGCAGGCATGGGAAAGTTGGCTGTTCTCATATTTGTCCCGCAGGTCGGCATGGGCGTCCAGGGTGACCACAGTCAGGTCGGGGTACCGGGTAAGGTAAGACTCCACCAGCGCCAGGGTTATGGTATGCTCCCCCCCGAGGGTGACGAGTATTTTGCCCTCGGCGATCCAGGGTTTTACCCTCTTTTTAATCTTTTCCAGCATGGCCGCGGGACCGTTGGCGTCCGGGCTTATTTCCGCCACCGTGGCCAACCGGATGGCCTGGCTGGGATTCCAGTCATTGTCCTCGTCCCACAGCTCCACCTGCCGGCTGGCTGCCAGGATCGCCTCCGGTCCGCCTCGAGTGCCGCCGCCATATGTAGTGGTGGCTTCATAGGGAACAGGCACGATAAGCACTTCCGCATCCTTGAGAGGCAAAGGGTCGAAATCAAAAAAGGTCCCGTGCGGCATCCGTCAATTCTCCTTTCCCGGCATTTCGGCCTCGGTTGTCTCTTTGACGTCCATCTCTTTCAGGCGCCGGTAGAGCGTCGCCAGGCCGATGCCCAACACCCGGGCCGTCACCTCTTTATCGCCCCCGGTTTTCTTTAAGGTCTGCCGGATGGCCAGACGTTCGATTTCTTCCAGGGAGGCACCTACTTGTATGACGATGTTTTCTTCCCCCTCGGATTGCTGCTGCACCTCTTCCGGGAGGTCCTCCGGTCCCACCGCGGGGCCGCTGCACAGGGCCACGGCTCGTTCCACCACATTTTCCAGTTCCCGGACGTTTCCCGGCCAGAGATAATTTTTCAGGGCCTTTAAGGCCTCGGGAGTGAAGGCCATGGGAGGCCGGTTGTTGGCCAGACAGAATTTATCCAAAAAGTGGTGGGCCAACAAGGAAATATCCTCTCTCCGGGCCCGGAGCGGCGGGACCTCCAAATGAATGACATTGAGGCGGTAGAAGAGATCTTTGCGAAAGGTTCCCGCGGCCACCATCTCTTCCAGATTCTGATTGGTGGCGCCCACCACCCGTACATCCACTTTCAGGGTGCGGGTCCCGCCCACCCGGTCGAACTCCCCTTCCTGGAGAACCCGGAGCAGCTTGACCTGGGTGTTCACGGGCATTTCCGAGACTTCGTCCAAAAAAATGGTGCCGCCGTCGGCCAATTCGAACCGGCCTTTGCGCTGCTGCAGGGCGCCGGTGAAGGCCCCTTTTTCGTGGCCGAAGAGCTCCGATTCGATCAAGCCCTCGGGGAGGGCGCCGCAATTTACCTTGACCAGCGGTTTATCCCGGCGGGGACTGCCGTAATGGATGGCCTCGGCAAAGAGCTCTTTCCCCACCCCGCTTTCCCCGGTAATTAATACCGTGCTGCGGACCGGGGCGATCTGGTTCACCTGATGGATGACTTTTAAAAACGCCGGGCTGTGGCCCAGGATGCGGCCGCTGGCCAGACGCTCCTGCAGGGCCTGGCGCAATCTCTGGTTTTCCTGTAACAGTTGCTGGGTTTCCAGGGCCTTGTTCACCACTTTGCGGATCTCCTGCATCCGGAAATCCTTGGTGATGAAGTCGTAAATACCCAGCTTCAGGGCCGACACGGCTTCGTCCACCGTGGCCCGGGCCGAAATCATGATGGCAATGGTGTAAGGACTGATAATTCGCAGCGCCTCAAAAAGGTCGGTGCCTTCCATATCAGGCAGCTTCAGGTCAATGATGGCCAGTTCCACCGGCTGCTGCCGCACCAGTTCCAGGGCTTCGCTCCCGGTTCCGGCCAAAAAGACCTGGTGACCGATTTTCTTTAAACTGACGGCCAGGGCCTCCCTGGTATTGGCATCATCATCCACTACCAGAATTTCGCTCATATCATAATCCTTACCGGCATGGTCCTAACAAGTCTCATTGTCATCCAGGAGCAGCCGCCGGGGCCGGCAGGCCGTCAAGAAGTCAGCCATGGTTTTTTGGGGACGGCCTGTGAGGCAATGCTCCCAACCGCCCAGGTGTACCACGCGGCGGCATTTTTTGGCCAAGGAGCGGATGCGCCGGGCCAAAACCTTCTCCCGCATGGTGGCCTGGGGCGAGGCTGCCGTGACAGCCAGACCCTTTTCCCCAGCCCCCCTAGCGTCCATAGCCCTCCGGGCCCGCTGGTACTGCCCCCGGATGGCCTCTTTCCAATCCGCTTCCGGCGTGGAGGCCAGATAGGCAAGATTTTTCGGACTCAACAAGTCTTTGCCGTAAAGCGGCAGGTGCTCCCGGGCAATGGCGTTAATGTCCACGGCCTCCCAGGTTATGCCGCATTGCCGGGCATAAGCTGCGGCGGCGCGCACCTCGAAGGGCATGGCAAGTTGCGCCGCCACCGGGCGCAGGGCCGGATGTTCCCGTTGACGCCGGGGCAATGAGCGTAAACCCTGGTGAAATCGCCCTTGCCAGCTAACTTCCCGGCGTTGGCGGTAATTCCAGGAATAGGCGCTGATCTCGACGCTGACGGCCTGGGGCCGGATTGTCTCGAGAAGCCTTAAAACCTTCTCATAGCCCTCCGGGTCGCCGTGCACCACACCCACGAGAAAGATTTCCACCGGCCCCCCTGTTTTATCCATTCATTTTCTTCAATTAATCACTCATAATTTACTACTAAACGCCGTTTTTCCCAGCTTCCTCGGCCTCCCGTCCCGGCTCCAGGCCATGACTCCGCATTTTTTTGTATAGATGCGAACGCTCCAGACCGATGGTCTCCGCCGTCAGACTGACGTTTCCGTGAAACTCCAGAAGCTTGCGTCTGATAAACTCCTTTTCGAATAAGGCACGGGCCTCTTTGAAGGAATTTATCTGAAAAAATGGCTGGTCCAGTTCCCCCGGTAACTTTCCCTGGAGGACATTGTCCGGCAGTTGCGCCAGGTCGATCACCCGTCCCGGTGTCAGGATGGCCAGTCGGTAGACCACGTTTTTCAACTCTCGCACGTTCCCCGGCCAGCTATGGTGGCGGAGAACCTCCACCGCCTCCGGGGTCATGATTTTCGGCAGGCTGGAATTTTCCCGGGCCAGTTCCTTTAAAAAATATTCAATCAGCAGGGGGATATCCTCGGTCCTCTCTTTCAAGGAAGGTACGTTGATGGGAATGACGTTAATGCGATAATACAGATCCTCCCGGAATTGGCCCCGGCTGATGAGCTCCTCCAGGTTCTGGTTAGTAGCGGCCACCACCCTGACATCCACCTGAATGGACCGGCTGCCGCCCACCCGTTCGAAACGCTGTTCCTGCAGGATACGCAGCACCTTTGCCTGGGTTTTCAGGCTCATATCGGCAATTTCATCCAAAAAGAGGGTGCCTTCGTGGGCCTGGTCGAATTTTCCCCGGCGCTTGGCGGTGGCCCCGGTAAAAGCCCCTTTCTCGTGGCCGAACAGTTCGCTTTCGATGAGTTCTTCCGGAATGGCGGCGCAATTAACCTCCACAAATGGCCTGCTGGCCCGCTTGCTGAAGCGGTGGATGGCCCGGGCCACCAACTCCTTGCCGGTGCCGTTTTCCCCGGTGATGAGGACCCAGGCATTGGTGGGCGCCACAATGCGCACCTGCTCCCGGAGTTTTTGCATGACCAGGG
>VGSX01000141.1 GCA_016874895.1 Deltaproteobacteria bacterium | reverse complement strand
ATCTTTAAAAGCTGCCACGTCGTTAAAGTTTTTCTCTGCCGTGGCTTTTTGTGCCGAGGACAATTTACTCAAAGTATCTGCCGCCTGAGCCTTGATAGACCCGAATATTCTCTCCAGACCCGTCTGCTGCTCCTGCTGGATTCTCTGATAATAATTATCTCCATTCACGGTGACAAGGGGTCTGGTATCAACCTTCAACAAGAGCGGGGCAAAAGGGAATCTGTGTCTACGGAGATTTAAAATCGCCTGCTCCAGGTGGACCCCGGTCAGATCATCCGGCAGGAGCGGTGCCCCCTGGGTCAACATCATATCCACAACCCCGGCCTTTAATAAAATATTTCTGGCCTCCTCCTCTAAGGCTTTCTCTGCTCCGGCTGATCGGGTCTGATTAACCTGCTGGAGTTGCTTGACCTTTTTTTCAATATGGACAAAAAATAATTCTCGGGCTGCCTCCAGAATTTCCGCCGTCCAAGGCGAGCGGTCCGAACCTTGTATTACCTCCTCCAATTCTTTCAAAGACTTGATCTCGTGAGGGCCATCCGGCCCTAAAGTATAATAGGCCCGCAGAGGTATTGGCTGATTCATCTGGCAGCGGACCATACCTACCTGATTCTGGGCTGCTTCTGGCTCTTGGATTTCGGCCAACAGGTTTTCAAACAGGTATTCACCATAGCTGAGCAACCTCACAGATTGCGGATGCGCCTCAAAAACCTCGGGCACGAAGGTTACCACCGGTGCCTCGGGGTGATCGGTGAGCAGATAGGAATGAACCGGGGAAGCGATAGGCTGCAACCGGTTTTTAAATAAGGGTGACTCCCGAAATAACCTTGATAACTCCGCCAAGGTAAGGGGAGGCTCCGTAGTAGGTTTGATAACGGGGGCTTCCCGGCTGATTCCTTCCAGGCTAAATTCCCTCGTTGCCTGAGCGTCGATTTCCTCCTTAAGTCTGGCGATTTCCCGCTCTAAAATCTGCTGCCGGGCCGACCCCGAAGCCAGAGCGGCGGCCTGAATGGTCTGACTGACCCGGCTGAGAATCGGCTGCAGTTCCCCCACCACATCCTCAAACCAGCTGATGCGGTCCCCCAAACGGCGGTAGACTATGGCCTCCACGGTTCCAGTATAAAAATAATTTTTGACCCAGACCTCGTCATGAGTCTGGCCGATGCGGTCGATGCGCCCGATGCGTTGTTCCACCCGCATGGGATTCCAGGGCATGTCGTAATTAATAAGCACGCCGCAGGTTTGCAGGTTGAGGCCTTCGCTGGCGGCTTCGGTGCACAACAATATCTTTATCTTCTCGCCCTGCTTAAACTCGGTTTTGATCTCCTCTTTGCTGACTTCCCGCCAAAATGCGCCATCCCACCGCTCCCCGCCCCGCCCGGAGTAGCAGGCCACCTGACTGCCGTAGACCGAACGCAACTGCTCCCGCAGATAATCCATGGTGTCGGTGTATTGTGTAAATATAAGGACCGTTTCCCGAAATTTAAGCAGTTGGCGGAGGTCGTTAAACAACCTGTCCACCTTGGATTCGGTGGTGATGCCTTTAAGTTCTCTGAGAAAGTCCTTGATGTAGTCAATCTCCTGTTTAGCCAGGAGGCCGGACTCTCCCTCCAACAGGTCATCAATATCCTGGTCCAGATCGTCCTGTTCCCGGTCATCATCGGTAAGCCCGTAAGCCGAATCAGTCTGAGGTCTGCCAGTGAGAAAATCCAGGCGCCGCTTCAAACTCTCTTCCAGGGCATAAAAGCTGCTGGTGAGACGGCGGCGGTAGACGGTCATGATAAAGCCCAGGCCTTTGCGTTCCGATTCATATTTCTGGTAGAAATCGCTGATATATTCCTCTACCCGGTCGTAGAGCTGCTGCTCCTCTAACCGCATATCGATCCAGACCAATTCCGGTTTGCGGTGGGGGACATTTTCTTTGAGGATGTTCGCTTCCCGATATTTATGCAGCAGACGCCGGGTATTACGCCAGAGGAAGCGTTGCACCGGGGTATGCCGCCGGGCCATTTCCCAGAGGACGCCCTGGGACTTGTGATCGAGCCTGTTGATAATCTGAGCTTGTTTCTGAGACAAGGGCAGGTTTTTAATCTGCTCCCAGGTCACCGGACCCAGCATCCGCTCCGCTGCCTCACAAAAATCCGACTCTAAGGTGCCGCCGGTTGCCAGATAATCCCGCATCAGGTCCAGAATCAGGGGCCAGTTGACTTCATCCAGGTCTTCCCGGCGCAATTCCTGAAAATACCGCAGGAAGTTATTTTCCTGGGCTCCCCAGCGGCCGCTCAATCCCAGGACTTTTAACAGGTCCCAGACCTCCACCGGGTGAATCTGCATGGGGGTGGCCGTCATCAGCAAAAGGCCCTCAGTGCGGTCCTGGAGTCCGGTGCGGGACCCGGCGCCATTTAATAAGCTCAGCAGCCGGTTAGGGCGGTAGCGGTCACTGAGGAAATCTTTGCGGCGGGCATGGTGGGCTTCATCAATAATAATCAGGTCCCACGGCCGGGCGGCCAGCAATTGCTCGGCCCGTTCTTGGCGTTTGGCAAGCTGGCTGGAGGCCAGGATAAAGGGAAATTCATTCCAGGGATTTTCTTGGCCAGGGGCAAAAACCCGTTGCTGGGCGTCCACAAAAAACTGGCCGTTATAATACGTGATATTGAGCAGGAATTTCTCAAACAGCTCTTCCTGCCACTGTTTGCAGACGCTCTTGGGGGCCAGGATGAGAGCTCGCCGCACCCGCCCCGACAAGATCAACTGCCGCAGCGCCAGCCCCGCCTCGATGGTCTTGCCCAGCCCCACTTCATCACCCAGCAGGAAGCGCTCCGGGAAGCGTTCCACCAGGGCCTCCACCACCCGCACCTGGTGGGGCCAGGGGGTGATGGCGCAGGTGGCCAACCCTAAAGAACCGGCATTCGGCAGGTAAGGAGCATCTTTGACGAACTGCCAGAGAAGCTGCTCCTTAGGGGCAAGTTTATCACCCGTTAATTCGGAAACAAACGTTCCCTTTTGGATGGGGCGGTGACTGGGCGATTCCTGCGGGTCATAGAGCGGTGGCGCCGCCGGAGCCAAGCTTAGAAGTTGATCCTGCACCGCCTGGGGAACAGGCAGAGCTTTCCAAAAGGGTTCCTGGCCGTCCCACAAGCGGTTAAAGCGGTGCACCTCCTGAAGGAGATAGGGGCAGCTCTCATCCCAGGAGCGGTAGACGGCAAACTGTTCGTAATTGTGCACCCACCCCGCCGCGGTCTCATTGATGCTGCCGTTGAAGGCCACCTGATCCCCGGCGGCGTCAGTGAAAATTCCCGCCTTGGGATGATAGTAGTCCTGGGCCATCGGGGCCGGAAGAGGCTTGCCATTGGGATCAGTAGGCAGCACTACTTTTATAGTCAGGGTCCCCGCCCCCACCATCCAGGCCAGGGCCTCCAGGCGACGGCGCACAATGGCGTCCTCCAGGTTGGTGAGGGCCGCCAACATCCTTTGGGCCACAATGGCGTCCAGCTCGTGCCCCTGCTTGATAGCCTTTAGGTCGTCGGGATACAGTTGCGCCCCCACCAGCAGGCGCATGGCGCCGCCATTGGCGATAAGGCGGGCCACCCCTTGGGCTGCCAGGGTCAAGGCCGTGGAGGAAAAAAAGCCCGTGCTGCGGTCATATCGCATACTGGCGGAAAGGGCCGGGAGATAGAACTCCTTGAGCCGGTCATCTGCCGGGCCGTAGGAAATGCGGAAGGTATGGTCACGGAGGCGGGAGGGCATATTTTTGGATTTTTTTATCACACTGAACAACCAGTCTGTCTCTCTGAACAATCGGGTTGTCACCCTGAGCAACCAAGTTATCACCCTAAGCAACCAAGTTGTCACCCTGGCTGAGCAACCAAGTTTTCACCCTGGAAAACCAAATTGTTAACCTGGAAAAACAAGTTGTCACCCTAAGCAAACAAGTTGTCACCCTGGCTAAGCAACCAAGTTGTCACCCTGGCTAAGCAACCAAGTTGTCACCCTGGCTAAGCAACCAAGTTGTCACCCTAAGCAAACAAGTTTTCACCCTGGCTAAGCAACCAAGTTGTCACCCTGAGCGCAGCGAAGGGTCTAGATTCTTCGGTCGCTGCGCTCTCTCAGAATGACATTTCCACCCTTCATTATTCTTCCTCAGTTTCATCATCTACCTCCTCAACAAAATCCAACTTCCCCACTTTAGGCAGCACCGGCTTCTCTAATTCCACCGGGACCGTCAGGTCAGGGAAGAAAGCCAGGCGTAGCTTCTCCACGAGGTCGGCCTCGGGGCGCAGGAAGCGCCCCTTGGCGTCTTTGGTGCGGGGGATGGCGTTGAGGAGGGCCTGGAGACCGCTCTTGAAGTGGTCGTCAGTCATTAGGCCGGTGCGCTGCAGGAAGCGCTGCGCCGCTGTCGAGCCGTCTTCTTCGTAGATCAGCATGACGGTATGCACGGCGTCAATCAGGTCAGCAAAGGCGGTTACTTCCGGGTCCACCATACCCTTGCGACGCCGGGCGGGTGGCAGGTTCAGGGTTACGAAATTCTGCTTTTTAGTAACAAGGCGCTTTTGCTTTACCAGGTTCTCTTCCAGGTCCAGGCCCAGAGACAGGGCCAGTTTCCGGGCCTCATCCGCCGGGAACTCGGCCGCTTGAAAGGCGTCCCAGGCGAAGAGATACCAGTCGGTCACGGGGTCGAACTGAATAGTGCGACCCAGAAGTAACCCCTGTTTCCGCAAGGCAAAGACTTCCTGCCGGGCAATGATCAAAGCCTCTTCCGGCTTCAGGGGGCGGGGTTTGCCAGTCTCAGGGTCCAGGTCACTGGTAAGCACCGGCCACTGCTGGGAGATGACCGACAGCACCGGGCCATAGGTGCTCAGATACAGGTCCACCCCGCCGATACCCTTCTCTTGAAACTCCTGGGCCTTGGCCGCCGCTTCCTGGCGAACCTTGCTCTTTAAATCGTCCCACCAGACCGGCTCGGCCTGTTTATCCTGCTGCCGTTTGCGGCAGACCAGGAAAATGGTGCTGGCAGCAGCGTTCTTTTTGGCCTGATGCAGGCTGTGTTCGCTTTCGGTATGCACCGGCCAGGAGGCCTGCACGGTAAAGCCCGCCCCGATCAGGGCCGTGGCCAAGCTGTCCCAAGCCTCAGCCTCCTTATGGGTAAACATCACCGTCAACACCCCCTCGGGCTTTAAGACCCGGTGAAACTCCCGGAAACAGGCCGCCATCTTGCGCTCGTAGTCGGACCGGGCCAGGTCTTTCTTCTTCCTTCCCATGGCGGCAAAGCGGGCGACGTTGGCCACGGCCTCATCGTCTTTGTCGGTGAGCTCACTTTGAAAAAGTTCCGGGTAGACGTCTCCCAGGGTGCGCTTCATCCAGACATAAAAAAAGTCGGCCAGTTCAGCATACATGACATTGGCGTAGTAAGGTGGATCGACGCAGATGAGGTGCAGGGATTTGTCGGAGAGGTGCGATAGGTTGGCGGCATTGCCTTGTTGAATGTGAAGTCGCTCTAAGGGGTTTTTACCATCCAGTTTAAAAAGTGGAAGTTGGGTGGGGGCGGCGAGATCAACTAAGCCGTTTAAAGAATCAATAACCTGATCTAAAGTCCAGGGCAAAAGATTATGGGCAGCATCAAATTCGGCATGGCTCCACTTAAAGCTAAAGTCATGGCGGTCAAAGGTTCCAGCGATTACACTTCGACTACTATGCCAGCGAACCATCCTTGAATTATAATCTGCTGTTTTATCGATTGCTGCAGCCAGATAAGTCTCTAAGGCCGTCACCTGTTGCTGTGGCAATTCTTTACGCCACTCCTGACGTATATCTAAAAATGTCTCCACGAAGGTGCCCAGGGCCAGGAGTTGGCGTGGAGAGAAAACATCACTCCATAGAAACATACCATAGTTAGCGGACCGGTCTGCTGGTCCTATGTAACGTTCCTCTCTTGCCAATAAACCTTGTGAATCCCACTGTGGAATTTTTGATGCTAACATTGAATCGGCCTGAGACACTGCCTCTAAATCTGCGGCGACTGGAGTCCGAAAACCGTGGCCATTAGTGGTTTTCACCCTCAATGCATACAAGTGCTGTCCCATACGGCCTGCTTGTGCCTCCCGCTTGATGTAATCTCCATCAATAGGCTCCCCAGTCCAAGGTGAGCGGGCCACACCCTTTTTGATGGTCCCGGCATCTGGCTGGCTTTTTATGGCTTCTTCACCATGAAGAATTTTAAAGCGGCAGGCGGGCCATTCCGGTTGCACCAGCATCTTTACAGCCACCGGATCAGCTCCTTTCTGCAGCCACCAGTTGGGAGATAGCGGCACTGGCTTTCCGGTTGTAGGACAGGATACCGTGCGTGCCCAGATGTAGGCAAAGATATTTTCGTTGTTCTGGCGAGGAAAATAGGGGGCAAGGCGTTTTTCCACCTCCTTGCACAAAATCTCACCCCATTTCCTGATGGTTTGGATGAATCCCTGGCCGTAACGGGCCGGAAAATCAAGAGTTGCTTTCAGGATGACGGAAGCCACTGGATTGAGTTCATTGGCATAAGTGGTAAAACCGCACCGCAAGGCTTCAAATGGAATTGACCCTCCACCGGCCATGGGGTCCATGACGCCAATATCCCTATCCCCCCAAGTATGCTCCAGGAGAGCAAGCATAACCTTTAAATCATCATTGTCAGGATTATAAGTGAAAGCCCGGCTATAGCCGTAGGGGTTACCCTTTAGCTTTATCCCCTGGGCTTTGGCATATTGAATGATTTTCTGCGCCGCCACTGGGTCCCCAACGATACCCAGCAGTCGTTTAAACCATTCATGGTAGCTTTTTTCCGTGGGGAACTGCTTTTTCAGGTCGGCGGGCCAGTCTTCCCTCCACTGGGGGAGCAGACTTCCTAAAATAGCCGCCCGACAGGCTACCAGGGGGCGCCGTGCCCACCAAACATGCAGAAAGTAAAGGGGCGGGAGGGCGCTGCTGGCACCCCGTTCCCTTTTACACTCAGCTCCGACTTCAGCCAAGGGCAACCACTGTTCAATAAGCACGTCCGGGCGAGAGCCAGTCGCCATCATCCCTCCTCGATCATGCCACTCTGGCGCAAAAAACTTGTGGCCTGCTCCACGAACTGGACTTCTTTGGGCTGCATGGCGGCCACCTCTGCATCACCGATACCGGTGAGAAACTCGTAATCGCTGAGCTGGCCTTTGTCAAAGGCCTCGTGCAGCCACTGGTGCAGTTCCTTGGGAAGTATTCCCTCTTTGATCAAAAGTCTCCCAAAAGCGCTGATCACCGCCCGTTGGCTGGAAAAGGTGTGACCTTCGGCTAACAGCAGGGCCTCGGCCGCGTAGAACATGGCATAGTAGAGGCGGCTCATGGCCGAGTCAAAATCCGCCTACCGCCGCAGGGTCTCGGCGGAGGCCAGATACCGCCGGGCCGTGGCCAGCATCAGGGTGATCTCCTGGGCCACGGTCACAGGGCGGCCCCCTCCCGGCGCACCCTTTCATACAGGGGGCTTTTGCGGCTGGCCACCCAGTCAGCCGGGGCCGGGAGCACGGCCAGGAGGACGTCATGGTCCAGGCACAGGTCTGAGACCACGGGGCTCAAGCGGTCGATCTCCCGGCAGGGGTTCACCTCCCCGGCCAGGGCCACCAGCAGGTCAACATCGGAATCTTCGGTGAAATCGCCTCGGGCATAGGAGCCGTAGAGGTAGAGGCCCTGCAACCGCTCGCCATACAGATCCTCCAGGGAGCGCTTCAGGTCGGCCACCGCCTGGGAGACTGCCCGAGGCAGGTTTTGGTGGTCCTTTTTGATGTCAGGCTTACCTTGCAATTATCTTGTCATGCTGAGGAATTATCTTGTCATGCTGAGCGCAGCGAAGCATCTAGACCCTTCGCCTGCGGCTCAGGGTGACAAAAACGGGGGGGGCGTTTTGCTGATTTGGCCCCCTCAAGTACGATATTGTCATCATAAGCGATTATCTTATCATCATGAGCACTTATCTTGCCGTGCTGACCAAAATTCTTGCCGTGCTGACCAAAATTCTTGCCATGCTGACCAAAATTCTTGCCATGCTGACCAAAATTCTTGTCATGCTGACCAAAATTCTTGCCATGCTGAGGAATTATCTTGTCATGCTGAGCGCAGCGAAGCATCTAGACCCTTCGCCTGCGGCTCAGGGTGACAAAAACGGGGGGGCGTTTTGCTGATTTGGCCCCCTCAAGTACGATATTGTCATCATAAGCGATTATCTTATCATCATGAGCAATTATCTTGCCGTGCTGACCAAAATTCTTGCCGTGCTGACCAAAATTCTTGCCATGCTGAGGAATTATCTTGTCATGCTGAGGAATTATCTTGTCATGCTGAGCGCAGCGAAGCATCTAGACCCTTCGCCTGCGGCTCAGGGTGACAAAAACGGGGGGGGCGTTTTGCTGATTTGGCCCCCTCAAGTAC
>VGSX01000140.1 GCA_016874895.1 Deltaproteobacteria bacterium | reverse complement strand
GAAAAAGATGGTCCGCACCTGCCGGCCATAGACCTGCCGGGCCTCCTCCAGGTCCGCCTTAATCTCGGCAGTGGGCCTGATTTTAAAGGGCGTGCCATCCTTGTAGACCATGCAGAAGGTGCACTTATTGTGGGGGCAGCCCACCGTGGCCTGGATCAGGAGGCTGTCGGCCTCGCTGGGAGGCCGGTATATGGGGCCTTCGTAACGCATCGGCTGGAGAGAGGTTTTCGGTTTTCGGAAAAAATAATTTAATTAAGCTGTTGAGTTTTCTATCAAAATTTGTATCTTGCTTGATCGGAAAAATGTCTTTTAGCCGTTAAGAAATCCTGGCCACCAGGACCACGGCATAGGCGGCCATGCCTTCGCCCCGGCCAGTGAAGCCCATGCCTTCCGTGGTGGTGGCTTTTATGTTAAGGTCCGCAGGCTGAATCTGCAAGACAGGGGCCAGGCAGGCGATCATCCGGGGGATGTGGGGGGCCAGTTTGGGGGCCTGGGCCACGATGGTGGCGTCCACGTTCCCCACCCGGTAACCCCGGTCCCGGACTACGGCCACAATTCTTTGGAGCAGGATCAGGCTGGAGATGCCCTTATAGGCCGGGTCGGTATCGGGGAAATGCCGCCCGAGGTCCCCAGCTGCCACGGCTCCCAGGAGGGCGTCGCCGATGGCGTGGATGAGGACGTCGGCGTCGGAATGCCCGGCCAATCCCAGGGGGTGAGGAATTGTCACGCCCCCCAGGATAAGGGGGCGGTCCGGGGCAAAACGGTGGGCGTCGTAGCCTTGGCCAATTCTCAGGGAGGTCATATTTGTTGGTATGATTTCACCATACTGTTCGGGCAGGCACGGGGGCCTGCACCTACATTTTTTATCACATCTGTGGCCAATTTCAACCGGGACACGAGCAAGAAACCGTATATTGTTTGGGCAGGCACGGGGGCCTGCCCCTACATTTTTTATCACATCTGTGGCCACGTTCAACCGGGACACGAGCAAGAAGCCGAAACCATCAGCGGGAAATCAGGAACCATAAAACTCATTACGGCCCACTGTCCTGAAAATTTCACCATGTAGGGCGGGAAAGCGTAGCGCATCCCGCCTTCCAGCAAACTTTTCATGCTTTACGGGTGGGCCGCAGGCCCATGAGGAACTGTTCTCACCTGCCGCCCGCACCACCATCAACCCTGTTGGCGCAACCGGTAAATGGCCTCGGCCAGAATCAGGTCCTCCGGGGTGGTGACCTTGATATTGAAGGGGGAGCCCGGCTCCACCCGCACCGGCAGTCCCAGGGCCTCCACCAGGGAGGCTTCGTCGGTACCGTAATACTCCCGGGCGTAGGCTTCCAGAAAGGCCCGCCAGATGATGGCAGTCTGAAAAACCTGGGGTGTTTGGGCCAGCCAGATGTCCTGGCGGTTGAGGGTTTTTTTTATACGGCCGGCGCGGTTTACCTTTTTCACGGTGTCCTGGGCCGGCAGGGCCAGAATGGCGGCGCCGTGTTCCCCCGCGGCCCGGATGACCCGGAGCACCTCAGCCGGGGTGACGAAGGGGCGGACCCCGTCGTGGACCAGGATGAGGTCCCACTCATTCTGCCGCTGCAGTACTTTCAGGGCGTTATAGACGCTGTCCTGGCGTTCTTTGCCGCCAGGGACGAGCCGGAGCACCTTTTTAAACCCGAAGGGGGTGATGACCTGTGTCTGGCAGAAATCCAAAGCCGAGGGTTGGGCCACCACCGTGATTTCCGCGATTTCCGGCAGATTTTCCAGGACCGTTAGGGTGTGGGCCAGGATGGGTTTGCCCCCAAAGGAGAGATATTGCTTGGGGATATGCTGCTGCATGCGCTGACCGGTCCCGGCTGCCGGGATAATGGCCGCCACTTTCACGGCTGCTCCTCCCCCTGGCTTTGGCAGCAGACCGTTCCGGCCCGCCCCGGCAGGGTGCCGGAAATCACCTCTGCCCGAGGGATGAGGTCCGGTTGTTGCCAGAGTTCCTTGGCGTAATCCACCAGGCGAATGAATGTTGCCCCCCGGGCCTGCACCTGGGCCAGCAGGTCGCTGAATTCCCGGAAGCACACCCGGCCCTCTACTTCGGCATGAAGGGTGAAAACGTGGGTGCCGCCCCTCTTCAGGACGGCCAGGATGTCCCGGTTGCAGTCCGCGGCCCGGCGCCCCCCCAGCCCCAAAAGCTCGTCCAGGGTGGGCAGGGTGGTGGGAATTTCCACAAGCGGCCAGGAGCGTTGCGGGGTATGGGGAAAATAGGGATACCGCCCCCGGGTGTTGCTGACGTAATAAAAATGTTCTGCAACCAACGCGTCCCAGGCCGCCGGAGTGCACTGCCAGCCCGGCGCGGCAAAGGAGATGGCGGGATAGCCCAAGATACCGACCAGGACCTTCTGGGCCCGGAGGATTTCCGCCTGCACCGCGGTCGTGCTAAGCCCGGATAACCGGTCCTGCCAGAAGACGTGATCATGGCCATGGAGGCCTAGTTCATGTCCCGCGGCGGTAATTTTGAGCAGCAGTTCCGGGGCCGAGGCGGCGATGGGGGGGCCGGGCAGGAGCGTGCCGTAGAGCATGGTTTTAAAACCATAGAGGCGAGGGGCGCCGGTGCGCAGCATTTTTCGGAGAAAACCTTTGTGGGTGAAAAGGCGGCGGACGGCCCGGCCGGAATGGTCCGGCCCCATGGCCACAAAAAAACTGGCCGGTATGTCCCGCTCCTGCAAGAGCTCCAGGAGAGGGGGCACCCCCTCGGTGAATCCCATTAGGGTATCCACGTCTATCTTTAGGGCCAGGCGCATCAATAAATCTCTTGCCCTGCCATCTGGCTGTCGTAAAGCCGGGCTTCCTCCACAAAGGCGTCCAGGGTCCGTTTTAAGGACGTTTCCAGATCGGTTTTCGGCTCCCAGCCCAGATACTTCCGGGCATTGGCGATGGAAGGTTTGCGGGTGAAGATATCCTGATACCCTTGGCCGTAATACTCTTCGTGGGGCACCTCGATGATGTCGGAGTAGACCTCATCCTCCCGGTGGTCAAGGTGTTCCTGAAACATCCTTTTGAGCATTATGGCAAGCTCTTTCACGGATGCTTCGTTGTTCGGGTTGCCGATATTAAATATCCTGCCGTCCGCCACTCCCCCCGGATTGTGAATGATCTTCATCAAGCAGTCTATGCCGTCTTCCACATAAGTAAAACAGCGTTTTTGCAGGCCGCCGTCCACCAGGCGGATGGGCTCCCGGTTCACCAGATTGATGATGAACTGGGTCACCACCCGGGAACTCCCTTCCTTGGCGGCATAGATGTCGTCCAGCTTGGGGCCGATCCAGTTAAAGGGACGGAACAGGGTGAATTGCAATGATTCCTGTTGCCCGTAGGCCCAGATCACCCGGTCCAGCAACTGCTTGGAACAACTGTAAATCCAGCGCTGTTTGTTAATGGGGCCCAGGACCAGGACGCTGTCGTCCTCGGTGAATTCCGGTTCCGGGCACATGCCGTACACCTCCGAAGTGGAGGGAAAAATGATGCGGGTGTGATATTTGACGCACTGGCGCACCACCCGCAGGTTTTCCTCAAAGTCCAGCTCGAAAACCCGCAGCGGTTCTTTAACATAGGTCATGGGAGTGGCGATGGCCACCAGGGGCAGCACCACATCGCATTTTTTAATCTGATATTCGATCCACTCCTTGTTGATGGCGATATCTCCCTCCAGGAAGGTGAACCGGGGGTGGTGCAGGGAATGCTCCAGCTTGTTGTTGTGCAGGTCCATGCCGAAGACTTCCCAATTGGTAGTGTTCAGGATGCGGCGGACCAAGGCGTTGCCGATGAAGCCGTTGACCCCGAGAATGAGTATTTTCAAAAATGCCTCCCTAAAATTTTCCTGCTCAAGTTTCGCATCCCGGATGTGCAAATAGATGAGGTAGAGCCTATCTCGAATAGGCAAGATATATCAAAATCCCCCTAAATCCCCCTTTAGAAAAGGGGGACTTTTTAAAGGATATCCTCTAATTCCCCCCTTTTTTAAAGGGGGGTCAGGGGGGATTTTCGATACCTTTTTCTTCAAACCAGGGCATCTTATCTCATCGATAGTGCTTTAGAGGGTGCAAAAGTTGAATTCCTGGTAGCAGCGATGGGCGGGCACGGGGGCCCGCCCCTACGTCATGATTTTCCCATCCAAAAACCTCAATGCTCCGGCCAGTTCATCGTCCTTAACCTCGGCCTGGCCCTCTACTTGGGCTGCCAGCACTTCCAGCACCCCCTGACCGGCGCCGATTAATACTTGTGTGGCACCAGGCGGGATGGCCACCTGCCCCGGCGATAGATGCGGACCTTGGTACTCCGGGGCAACCCGGGCAGTCCAGATAAAGATTTTTTTCCCCTGCCAGGTGGTAAAGGCCCCCGGGAAGGGATGGGTGACGGCCCGGATGAGGTTATAAATCTGCGGCGCTGACTGGCTCCAGTCGATGCGGCCGTCCTCCGGGGTGCGGCCCCCGAAGTAGGTGGCCCGGCTGTGGTCCTGCTGTATCCGGGGGGCCGCGTCCATCCGAAGGAGCGGATAGGTTTGCCGCATCAGCCGGCCGGCCGCCCCGGTCATTTTCTCCGACAAGGTCAGGGCCGTGTCCTCCGGGCTGATGGGCACCTGGACCTGGGCCACCATATCCCCACTGTCCGGCTTGGCCTCCATGTAGTGCAGGGTAAGGCCGGTGAGGGGTTCGCCGTGCACCAGCACCCAGTTAAGGGGGCAACGGCCCCGGTAGCGGGGCAACAGGCTGCCGTGCAGGTTGAGGGCCCCCAGGGCGGGGATGTCCAAAATGGCCTGTTTCAGCATCAGGCGGTAATAACAGGAAAAGATGAAATCCGGGGCCAGGCTCCGCAAGAAGGCCACAAAAGCCGGGTCGTTGGGATCCGCCGGGGTATAAACCGGCAGATTATGGGCCTGGGCCAGCTCTTTAACGGATTTAAACCAGATCTGCTCCCGGGGGTTATCCTCGTGGGTCACCACCGCGGCGATGTCATCCTTAAACTGCCGGCACAGCTCGATGAGCTCCTCCAGGCACCTGTGGCCGATGTTACTGTAACCCATGAAGATAAGGCGCATAGGATTCCGTTCAACTCCAAATTTGCTAAAGCAAGTTCAGAAAATCATCAACAGACAAGCCAGCATCCTTAACAATGCCACCCATTGTATACGCATTAATGGGATTGCTACGCGGAATAGCAAGAAATCTCATACCATTAGACATGATGATATGTTTGCCTTGCCGGATAATCTTAAAACCTGCCTTTTCGAAAGCTCTCATCGCCTGAAAGTGATTGATTCCTGGAATTTTGGGCACAATTACCCAGCTATTTCAATCTGGCGCACATCGGCGTCGCGGTAATACTCGGCCACTGCAGCCAGATATTCCCGGATAGCATCTTGGATGTTTTCCAGTGCTTCCGCTTCAGAATCACCCTGTGACCAACATCCAGGCAAACCCGGACAAAAAACGGAGAAGCCTTCCTCGGTTTTTTTCAGAACTATTGTGTATTTCATGATGATCTCCGGGTTGTTGTAATATTTAATAATAATGTAATTTCTCCTCGTTCCCGAGATGCACTTGGGAACCTAATAGCCCGCCAAGCTGTGCTTGGCATCCTTTTCCCCTAGTTCCCCACCTCCTCCCTTACCACGAACCGGGGCCGCTGGCGCACTTCCCTATAAATCCGGCCCACGTATTCGCCGATGAGGGCCAGGCCGAACATCTGCAGGCCGGCAAAGACAAAGAGAATGGCGAAAAGGGTGAAGACGCCCTCCACCTCGGGCCCCACCCAGAGGCGGCGCAGCATGAGAAACAGGCCGAAGCCCAGGCCCAGGAGGGCGATGACCAGACCCAGGATGCCCACCGCGTGGATGGGCAGGTGGGAGAAGCCCGTCATAAAGTCGAAATTCAGGCGGATAAGTTTCACCAGGCTGTACTTGGACTGGCCCCGGGTGCGTTCCGCGTGGTGCACCGGCACCTCGGTGATTCGGCGGGCGTAGATATTGGCCAGGGCCGGGATAAAGCTGGTGGATTCCTGGCATTGATTGATGCTGTCGATGACTTCCCGGCGGTAGGCCCGGAGCATACAGCCGTAGTCGTGGAGGTGGACGCCCGTTACCTTGGACATGAGCCAGTTGATAAACGCCGAAGGCAGCCGGCGGAAGAAGGAGTCCCGGCGGACTTCCCGCCAGCCCCCCACGGTGTCGTAGCCTTCCGCCAGTTTGGCCACCAGCTTGGGGATCTCTTCCGGGGGGTTCTGCAGGTCCGCGTCCAGGGTGACGATCACTTCGCCCCGGGCTGCCTGGAAACCGGCGAAAATCGCCGGATGCTGGCCGAAATTGCGGATGAATTGCAGGCCTCGCACCTGTTGGGGATTTTCCTGGTGCAATTGGAAGATGATTTCCCAGGAGCGGTCCAGAGAGCCGTCGTCCACGAAGATGATCTCGAAGCTGTCCGACAGAGCAGTCAAGGTGGCGAGAAGCCTCCGGCCCAATTCCGGCAGATTTTCCTCTTCATTGAAAACCGGGATGACCACGGAAAGGAAAGGTTTGTCGCGGCTGTCCGGGGCGACAGACTCGCAGGGTTCTGTCATTGCGGCTAAACCTCGTTATTTCTGGGAATGGGGCAGGGTGGCAAGCCAACAAATCATCGAGAGCAGGCCGTAAGCCGAGTTCTGTTCCGGACCAGGCCGGTGATGATCATTCGTCTAGGACCGCAATTGCTTACGGCCTCCAGCAGCCTACCCGGGAGCTTCGGACGGGCCGCCCTCAAACGCTCCCCTATTTGGCCTTGCTCCGAGTGGGGTTTACCGAGCTTCCGGTGTCGCCACCGGAACTGGTGAGCTCTTACCTCACCGTTTCACCCTTACCGGAGTATGGCTCCGGCGGTCTATTCTCTGTGGCACTTTCCTTGGGGTCGCCCCCACTGGGTGTTACCCAGCACCCTGCCCTGTGGAGCTCGGACTTTCCTCCCGTCAACCCGAGGGTTGACCGGCGATCATCCAGCCTGCTCTGATGATTTATCACTTATTATTTTAATGGTTCTGACACCCAAAAGCAATGGCCCACCGGCCCACCACGGCCGGCTTGATCTCTCAGTGAGATAGCACAGGCGCAGGAGTTTTTCAACCAGAATGTGACTCGTTGTCGTAGAAGGCCGGGCCATTATCATCAGCATACCACCTGAGAAAGAAGATCAGGCCGCCTGGGCCGGGTCCGAGGCGCCGTTTTCGTCCTGGGGGGCGTAATAGATGATGCGTTGACAATGGGGGCAGGTCATGAGTTCCTTATCCATCTGCAGTTCGATGAATTTCTGGGGCGGCAGGTTCATATGGCAGGCCTGGCAGACCCCCTGACGGACCTCGGCAATGGCCAGGCCATGGCGTTTTTCCCGGATAAAATCATACCGCCGCACCAGTTGCTTGGGAATGGCTTTCTCGATCTCTTCCCGTTGGGCCAATAACGTCTGCAACTGTTCCTGGCGCTGGGCCATCTCGGCCTGCACCTCGGCCCTTGATTTTTCCAGAGCCTCCTGAAGAACGGAACTCTCCTGGTGCAAGGATTCCAGGTGGGCGGTGCAGGATTCTATCTGCTCCAAAAGTTCCAGGACTTCCGTTTCCTTCTGATCCTTGCGGTCCTCTTTGAAGGCGATTTCCTTGAGCATCGCTTTATATTCGATATTATCTTTGATTTCCATGAGGCGCTGCCGGCTGCGGGTAATGCCTTCATCGAGCATGGCCATTTCCGCTTCCATCTGGCGGTGCTGTTTCCGGGTTTCCTCCAATTCCTGCTGTTTTGCAGCAGTCCTGGCCTGGAGTGCGGCCAGGTTGCTTTCCAGTCCTCTCAATCCGGTCGGCAGCTCCTGCTGCTCCTGCATGAGGCTTTTGATGTCCGAATCAACGGATTGCAAGGAGATGAGTTTACTGACTTCCTGTAACAAGGGTTTCCTCCACGTACAAAGTTTCATCCGCGCCGGGAACTCCTGCGCGCGGTCTGGCCCGATGCCGGGAAGGCTCGTTTTTTCGGTGTGTTAGATATACCGAAACGGATCCTCCCCCCAGGAATCGGGGATAACTTCCACCGGCAGAGAAGCAGATGCCAGGTCGGCCTCCAGCCGCCGGCCCCATTCAGGCATAAAAACGACCTCGGTGGCGTAATGCCCGAGGTCCAGGAGCGCCATGTTCTCCTGGATCCAGGGAACCGCCTGATGATACCGGAGGTCCCCGGTGATAAAAATATCCGCGCCCTTTTGCCGGGCTAAAGGGATGAGCTCGCCGCCGCTGCCGCCGCACAGGGCCACCCGTTTCACCGCGGCCGGGGGCCGCCCGGCTATTTTAATGCGGGGCGTCCGGAAAATCTGCTTTAGCTCATCCACTACCTGGCCGAACGGGCGGGGCTCGGGCCACTGGCCCACCCGACCGATCCCCAAGGCCTGGCCCTGATTTTT
>VGSX01000139.1 GCA_016874895.1 Deltaproteobacteria bacterium | reverse complement strand
AAACCCTTTGTCTGGACCAAAACCGCTGATAATATTCTGGATAAACTGGCACCGCTTTATGCCAAAAATGTTATCAAAGCTAATTGCGAGACACTACACTAGCTGGTAGTCTCGCAGGGCTAGCCGCACGACCCGCCTCCAGTATGCAATTTCACCCCCCAGGATTTCACCCTGGTCAGCCTCCTGAACGGCCTCTTTATGGAGCTGTTTGGCCACGTTCAGGTCTAAGAAAACCATCCGCCGGGATATGCCAAAATATTGTGCGATTTCATTTACTTTTGCCCCGCCCTCGAACATTTCCCAGACCTTATAAACGCGTTCCCTCCTGCGCCTGGAAATAGGCTGATACTGTTCGGGGGATAGGGGGGTAAGTGTAGTTGACACGTTCACCTCTTTTTAAGCCCCCGGCCAGCCGGCAAAGAAATACCGCAGGGCATCCAGGGCATGGTGCTCGCCCTTGCCCGGTTCGTGCGCCGAGTAGCCTTTCAGTTCACGGATCAGGTTCCGGCAGCGGTGGTGAATCAGGAGGCCGGGCTTGCCGTCTGGCCGCACCTTAAGCCATTGCCGCACCAGCTCCTGGCCGACGGCCACCGGCCGGCGGGGGGCCTGGACCTCCACCCCTAAAATTTCCGAAAGGACCGCCTGCCCCTCCGGATTGGCCGGATCGGCGTAGGCCGCCGTGATCAGGCCATGGCCCATGGCGATGTTTTGGGCCAGGATAGCCCGCCCATTCTCCGCCGTGGTCCTGAGGCGCTGGTAATATTCGTCAAGCACCAACACCCGCTCGCCCTTTTCCAGGGGCTGGAGCCACAGGCAGGCGAAGGGGTTGCGGTAGCCAAAGTCGATGCCCAGGTAAAGCGTCATTTCAAGTCCCCCGCCTTGAGGCCCAGCTTGGCCATGAACTGCCCGGCGGCCTCCTTCTGCAGCAGGGTGTCCACTAGGTGGTTTAAGGTGCCGTCCGGCAGGATCAGCCGGTTGCCTTTGAGGGCCCGGAAACCTTCCAGGACGACCAACGGGCTAAGTTGGGAGAGCTCGGACCAGTGGGCGAAGTCGGGCTGAACCTCCTTCCAGTATGTCTCTAAAATTTTTTCAGGGTCCTCGGAACTATGTTTGGGAAGATCGCCGACCTTCTTTCTCTTGACAAAAGGCCAGGTAGCCGCCAGGCGCAACAGGCATTTGTCCTGGGCCACCAGGGCCGCGCCCCGGAAATTATCTTCTGCCCGGTAAGGGAGCAAAGCGTCAGACCATGCCATGGCCTGCCTCCTGTTCGGTTTCCTGGGCCGCCAGGGCCTCTTCATACTGCTCCAGGCCATAGCGGGCCAGTTCCATGAGCTTGAGAAAAGCTGCGGCTGAGTTCTTGATCTGGCAGCGTTTCTTGATCCTGGTGATCAGCTCAAAGAAAGGGTCAAAGGTGGTCAGGTGCGCCAGATAGACCTCATCGCCGGCAAAGGCGACGGCAGTCTCTTTCAGGAGATTGTCCAGGTCCTCCAACTCTTCCGGCAGGAACAGGAAATTGGTCAGCTTGTAGCGCAGGCGCTGCTCCGAGATGGCGGCAAACTGGATGCCCTGCAGAGCCTTGAGGGTGTCGGAGTCCAGGCTGGCGTAGACCCTGGCCTGCACGTCCTTGATGCTCTCCCAGAGTTCCTTTAAAATCACCAGGTCGTCCTGCCCGGCAATGGCGTTATGGGAAAGCTGGATCGCCAGCTGTTCGTCGGCGTCTTTTTCTTCGCCCAACACCATCACCAGGACGCTTTCCACCTCGGCCTTCCGGGCCGCCATCACCCGGTGGTTGCCTGAGAGCACCCGCAGCCTGCCGTCTTTCTCCCGGTAGCACAGGGGCAGGGAAGACAGGTTGCCGTCCTTCTTGACGTTCTCCACCAGGTTCTGGAACTGCTCCGCCTTCATGTAGCGGGCGTTCTTCTCCAGGAGCTTGAGCTCCCCCGGCGCCGTCAGTTCCAGGCGGTAGGGGAACAGGCCCGCCAGCTTGTCATTGAGCAGATTCAGGACTTCTCGTATTTCTTCAGCCATAAAGGCACCACCTCAGTCAGGTTCAAAATCCCCATGTCGGTCTCGTAGACCAGCTTGCCCGGGTCCCGCCGGGCCAGCTTATACAGCCCTCGGTATTTCATGGACACCGGCTTGTCGGTGAAGACCATGGTCCGGCACTTGGGAATCTCCAAGAGCAGTTTTTCTTCCATGAGCCGGCGCACTTCCTTAGTCTGGGTCACCAGCAGCAGGAGCTTGGCCAGGCGTTGATAGCGCGTCGAGTTGACCACAAAGTCGGCCAGGAGATACATATCGCCGCCGCCCTGCATCCGGGTATAGATCAGAAAGCCGAAGACCTTGCCGTCCACCGCCGCGACAAACGGGGCCTCGCCGTCCGCCGGGATGCCCACGCCCTTGGACAGGTACACGTCCCGGTAGTAATTCACCACCCGGTTGGTGGTGGGCGTCACCGTCACTTTTGATTCCGGCGTAATCTCGTCAGCATCCGAAAGCCGGGCGAAAGGCACAAAGTCGGCATGGCGCTGCTGCTTCATCACCCCCAGCCGCAGGGCCGCCATGTTCGAGTAGATATAAACCGGCTTCATCCGGGCCTTGCGCACCACGGCCACCTGGGGGAGATCCTCCCAGACCTTGTCGTCCAGAAAGATGTAGTCCCGGGCCTTCATCTTCTCCAGGATGGCCACCTTCCGGTCGGCGTCGATCATGCCGTATTCCGGCCGGTCCCAGGCAAAGATTTCCTCCAGGCGTTTAAACATCCGCTCGTAGCCCCCGGCATAGTTGGGGAGGAAGGCCACGGCCACCGCGTTAGGGGGCATCTCGTCCAGCAAGTCGTAAATGTCCCGGGAGGTGTAAGCCTCCAGGCGGATTTCCTGCTTCCGTTCCCTGATCCTGGCCACGGTGGCCTGGTGGAATTTCTCAAAGTTGTTCAGGTAGTGGGCCCAATGCCGCTGTTTGAACAGGTTATTCGCCTTCTCGTATTTCAGGACCTCGAAGAGCACCATCACGGCCGCGGCCTTGGCTTCCTCGTCGGTCAGGTATGGCTCCAGCCAGGCGAACTTTTCTTCCTGCACTTCCAGCCGGAACGATTGCCCGGCCAGGTAAGCCCCCAGGGCCGAGGAATAGAGGGACACATCGTTCCCCCACAACCTGGCCTTGGGAGCGTACCGGGAGATGATCTGCTCCACCGTGAAGGCGCCGGAGCAGCGCACGTAGACCTGGCGGCCGTCGAAGGCATGGCCCTGGTTGCCCAGCCACTTGCGGGTCTCGGCGTTGATCGAGCCGATGAAGCCCATTTATTTCTCTCTTTGCATAAGCTCTAAAAAGCCTTATAATTAAAAATATTGGAGGCTAATCCCCATGAGTAACATTGACATTTCCCGAGAGGCGGTTTTTTCTCAAGGCAAACCGAATCAGCAGGCGTCGGCTGCAACTCCCCTCCTGCTTGCCGATCTTGGCTGGAGCCTCGAAGAAGCGCAGGAAACGAGAGCTCGCCTATTATCCCTGGAAGAAGACTGGGAAGCGCCGGGTATGGAAGCCTATGACAACCTTTAAACGAGGAGAGGTGATCCTCGTCAAGTTTCCTTACTCCGACATGGTCAGATACAAAAAGAGGCCGGCTCTGGTGGTCCAGGACGAGTCTGTCGAGACCGGTCTGAGCCAACGGGTAGTGGTTCAAATCACCTCCAACCTTGACCGCACTGGTGAGACCCGGGTATTGGTCAGGAAAGATAGCCCCGACGGCCAATCCATGGGGATTCTTTCTGATTCCGTCATAGTGGCCGATCATCTGGCCACCGTCCTGCCCCGGGAAATCGACAAAGTAATCGGTTGCTGTAATTGCATGTCAGAAGTTGAAAAAGCCTTGAGAAGAGTGCTCGGACTCTGATTCATCCCTTTCACCTCTCCCTTACCCCCATTGCTTTCAGCCAATCTTGGTGCCGCCTGAGCTTTGGATTAAACTCCTTCACCGCCACACCCAGCTCTTTCTGCAGCCAGGCGGCCACCACCAGCCGGTGGCAGAACTCACCTGGAGCCTCCCAGCACAAAAGGACAACATTATCCCCGCCCAGCTCCAACAGGACCTGCCGGGGGTCGAGGTTTTGCAAAACCTGGGAACGATAGAGCCGGATAAATTCGGTGGGGTCCGAGATCTTCACCAGGTTCCAGGTTGGCGCCAAGGGTTTGTAACTTTTGCCCTGTTGGGGGTGCTGCGGGATATGGCCACCGCCCGGTGCAGGTGTCCGGCCGTTTTGAAATTGCTCGTCAAGATCATAACCACCAGGTCATTCCAGAGTTCCACCAAAACTGACGGCTTCAACTGTGATGCAAGAGCGGGGGGCAGGTCATCGGCCCCGCCGATGACACAGGCGCTAGCCTGTACATTCTCTTCCCTTCTCTTAACTTCTCTTCTCTTTACTTAAGCCGGACTACTCCCGGAGGACTCACTGAGCACTCCTGAGTGAGCAGAATTTCCTCCGGCACTAAAGCCAGGTGGCGGAGGTGGATATTGCGACATGGCTTCCTTATCCGGTCGCAGATTTTGGTTCTTTTTGAACCCAGGATATTGAATCACCCAGCGGCCCTCAACCCGGTAACGCCAGATAAGACCGAGACGTTCCGCATCCTGAAAGAAGGCCAGCAAAACCTCCTGGGTGAAATGGTCCAGCATGGGCGTCACCGCAGCTTTGAATTCCCGGGGGTCGCCGGAAATCCTGCCGTCGATGTCCTGGTGGGCGATACCCACGGTGAACAGGAGGCGGTGCGTGTCATTTTCTAAGTCCGCCCAACGCACATCCAGGCTTATCTTTTTCTTGAGCATGCGCCCCTCAGCCATAAAACCGGTTATCTCCCGTCGGTCTGGATTTCACCCTCAAAGAGTTCAGTCGCACTTTTCCCCAGGAATGCGGCGATTTCCCTCTGGAGCCGGTCATTGGCTCTGTATCCGTATATGTTGTTAGCCACCGAGCCGAAAGGCCGGTTGAGTTTTCGGGAAAGGGAAGAGATGGTCTCCCCACTTTCCGCCAGAAGTCGCTTGATCCGCCAGGCTTGCTCAAACTTCTTCATTTTTTTCTGGAGTATCCTTTCCTTATGTGGTAATTAATTCCAGAGAAATGATATTAAACGCATGCGGCTATTGTCAAGCGATGAAATTGCCGAGAGTGGAAATTATGGCTAAGAAGATGTTTTCCAAAGAGATCTTCCTCAGGCAGGTAAAAAAGCTAATGGAAGAGAAGGGCATCAAGGACCAGAAAGTCTTCAACGACATGGTGGGGGTGCAGCGGGCCATTAGCCGCTGGAAATCGGGAGAGTCCCGTCCCTCGGTGGATAGCCTGATGGTGATCCAGGAGATTTTCGGAAAATCCATTGACTGGCTGCTGACCGGAGAGGAACCGCCGGCTTTCCGGCCGGTTCAACCCATCATCTCTCTGGCTGGGACCGAGCCCGAGGTCCCGGAGGGCTTACGGCCGGAATATTACCTGGCTGTTCCCATGGTCGAGGGGCGCATTGCCGCGGGGTATGCCGGTGCCATTCCTGGAGACTATGTGGAAGATCTGGTCTGGGTCTATAAACCGGAAATTGGGGCCCGCCAGCACCACAACCTGCGGGCCGTGCGTTTGCGTCACGACTCCGAATCAATGGAACCCACCATCCACCGGGGCTCCATCGTCATCATCGACCCCACGGAGATCAGGATTACCCCCAAAGCCATATTTGCCGTCCGCCTGGACAGCGAGGGAGGATGCGCCCTAAAGCGGGTTCAGCAGACTAAAGATCTCTGGGTGCTGGTGTCGGATAACCCTGAATATGATCCCATCGCCATTGAAAAAGCCACGATGCCGAGTGTCATCATCGGCCGGGTGATCTGGTCCTGGACCAGCTGGGTGCGGGAACCGTTATATGAGGGCCCAGCGGGCAATGGGAAAAAGAATGGCTTGGTCTGACTTCCCCGATAATATTGCTTCGAGGAGAATGTCGAGCCTGAGGATGATAAAATGAAATTCCTCGAGGTTGTCAAAACAATTCTTTACTCTAATCCAGAGCCAATGACCCCCCAGGAAATACGAGACTTTATAAAAATCAATTATCCTAATTTATATGGAACACCAACGCATATCAGGAATGTCGATCTTGGGCATTACAAGGATATAGACCATGCATTATTAGCTCAGATATATACTTTGGTAGGGACGAATGATAGCTTCTTCTGCGACAAAAGCTATAAACCTATGAAAATCTCTTTGATGGAGATAGGACGTCCGATAAAGCACGAAATAAAATCGAAAAGACGCTCTGTTCGTGATTTAGAAGGGATACAGTATGAGGAGCAGGTTAAAGATATATTGACAAATACCGAAAAATATCACCAAGTTTACTATGAGGCTGAAACCTTTCGTGGTCCAAGCTTGTATTTTCATCACCGGGCTCTCGAAACACGCGATAAACCGAATGTGGCTCACTTAGAGTACGTTTATGCAACTCTATCAGCATGGGGAATGCATAGAATGGGGAAGGGCGGTTCTAAAATGCAACCTTTTGATACCTTTTGTCAAAGCATTGAACCTCTCTTAGATAGCATAACTAGGGCACAAAGCTTTCATTTCAAAGAAATGACCGATAAAAATTGGTCAGTCCTCAAAAAGATATTTCAAGGCATTATTGTGATGGCCAGCGGTACTATGCTTGTAGGTAACTCTAAAGTATTGCACCATATTTTACCAAACATAGTGCCTCCTATTGATCGGGAATATACTTTATGGTATTTGCGGGGTAATACCAATATAAAAAATGAGATGGATTCAGAATGGCGACTTATGAAGGGAATCATTTTAGATTTCTTTATACCTGTCGCCTCCAACGAAGGATTTTTATATAAAGCGACCAAATGGATCGAAAAAAAGGCTGAATTCCCCTGGGATACATCGATTCTTAAGGTAATCGACAACCTTGTAATTGGATCGAAAAAGGCTACTAATGAACTCTGATCGGTCTCGAAATAACTCTGCAGGACGCTTGACGCAAATAGGTCAGGGAGAAACGGCCTACTGGGCCTTTATTCCCCGCCCGCTGCCCCCAATATTGCCCTTTGATGCTGGCTTAGTCAAAACTTTGTCAGATGCAGATCGAGCCCTGGGGGAATTGGCCGGGCTGGGCCGAACTCTCCCCAACCCTCAGTTGCTCATCTCTCCCTTTATTCGACGGGAAGCAGTTCTGTCGTCTCGTATTGAAGGCACCCAAACTGACCTAACCGATCTCTATGCCTATGAGGCGGGGCAGCTCCCCCTCTTTGCCGGTTTAAAAACTGTGCCACCTGAATCTGACGTCAAGGAAGTTACCAATTACGTCAGAGCCATGGAATATGGGCTGGATCGATTAAAATCCCTTCCGGTCAGTCTCCGGCTCATTCGAGAGTTGCATGGCATCCTGATGGAGGGGGTCCGGGGCGACCATGCCACTCCCGGAGAGTTTCGACGTAGCCAAAACTGGATCGGGCGACCCGGCTGCACCCTGAATGAGGCAGAGTTCGTCCCCCCGCCCGTGCCTGAAATGCGTGAGGCCCTGGATGCTTTCGAAAAATATCTCCATGCCAGCAATAATTATCCCCCTTTGGTTCGGTTGGCTTTCATACACTACCAGTTCGAGACCATTCATCCCTTCTTGGATGGCAATGGACGTATTGGCCGCTTATTGATCACGCTTCTTTTGGTTACCTGGAATCTGCTACCATGGCCGCTCCTTTACCTCAGCGCTTTTTTCGAACAGCACCGGCAGGCATATTATGACCTTTTACGGAAGGTGAGCGAAAAAGGAGCCTGGCAAGAATGGGTAATCTTTTTCCTCAAGGGCGTTGCTGATCAAGCCCGGGATGCTGGCGCCAGAGCGAAACGCCTGCAAGATCTGCAACGAGAATGGCGGGAACGTCTTTTTCAGGCTAGAGCCTCGGCCATACTTCTACGTCTGGTGGACAACTTGTTTATCACCCCTGTAGTTACCATCCCCCAAACCCAACGTTTATTGGGAGTCACCTATCGCAGTGCCAAAGCCAACGTGGATAAACTCGTCCATGCCGGGATCTTAACCCAGACAGGAGAATCCTCTTACGGAAAAATGTACCTTGCACCCGAACTCTTAGAGGTCATCATTTAGTCTTGCAAAATTATACTTTTTAGATTAAAAGTATAATTTAATGCAAGAGATATTTACTTTAGTATGTTTTTAGGAACTAAGTTCCGAAAGCGGGGGCAATTTTCACATCCATAAAACTCCGACCTGTGTCGCCATTGGTAGGCATACTTCCGGAGATTATCAGTCAAGACGAAAAATATAAGTTAAATTAGCCCATTGACTTTTTTTGTCGTCACTACAGGGTGGAGTCTTGCAGATCGTGGTGTTGAAACGTGGGTACCCCCAGGGCTTTAAAGAGATCGAGTTGTTCCGGTGTTGGCGG
>VGSX01000138.1 GCA_016874895.1 Deltaproteobacteria bacterium | reverse complement strand
GAGGGGAACGTTATGGCTTGTACAGCGGCAGCACCGTATTGGGCCTGGTTCTGGCCGCAGGTCTGGCCTGCCTGTTCCTCTGGCGGCGGCAGCAGATGGGCGGTGCGCTGATATTGGCGCAAAAAGAGGCGGAACAGGGGAGGAAGCTCTCGAGTATCTTATCCGCCCTCCCGGACCAGATATTTCTCATCGACCGGACCGGCCGTTGCCAGTTTGCCAACCAGGCGACCTTAGGTATCCTCAATACGGACCATCAGGACATTATGGGTGCCGACATCTCAGACCTGGGATTCCCGCCCGATATCGGACAACTTCTGAAGTCGCAAGCGGCTGCGGTATTCGCCGCCGGTCGCCCCCTGGCAGGGGAACTTAGCTTCGCCCCTGCCCGGGAGGAGAGATATTACGATTATATTTTGGTGCCGCTGCCCGATGGGGCCGGCACCGTGTCCGCCATTCTAACAACCATGCGGGACGTCACCGACCACCGCAGGTTGGAAATGGCCCTGCGGGAAAGCGAAGAAAAATATCGCCACCTGGTGGAGACGGCCAATGAAGGCATCTTCACCGTCGACCGCAATATCTGCATTACCTATGTCAACCAGGTATTAACGGATTTATCGGGATATGCTGCCGAGGAACTCCTGGGCCAACCGGTGACGGCTTTCCTGTTTGCCGAAGATCTGACGGATCATGAAAGGAGCGTCCGGTTGGTTCAACAGGAGGGCCAGTATAAATTTGAAAGGCGCTTCCGGCGCCGGGACGGGACGGAACTGTGGGCCATTGTTTCGGCCCGGGCCCTCATGGATGACCGGGGGGAGTTTCAGGGGGCCTTCGGGACGCTCACGGATATCACCGAACGCAAACAGGCCGAGGCGGCCCTCCGGGAAAGCGAAGCGCAGTACCGGCTGCTGGTGGAAACCATTCCCGCCGTGGTGGCCCGGGGTTACGTGGATTGGACGGTGGACGTTTTTGATGAAAAGATCGAGGCCCTCACCGGCTACCCGCCGGAAGTCTTTAACCGCCGGGAACTGAAGTGGAATGAGCTGATCCTGGCAGAAGACCTGCCCCACCTCCAGAAAACCTTCCTGGCCGGCTTGCGGGCCCGGGCTCCCTACGTCCGGGAGTATCGCATCCGCACCAAAGGGGGCGAAATCCGCTGGATCCAGGAACGGAGCCAATTTATCTTTGCCGCCAACCGGAAATTCCATTACGTCAGCGGCGTGCTGTTCGATATCACGGAGGGCCGGCAGGCTGAGGAGGCCGTGCGGGAAAGCGAGGAATCCTTACGCCAGATTGTGGAGATGCTGCCGGTGGGAGTATGGGTGACGGATCACCGGGGTAATATTGTGATGGCCAATTCGGCGGGACAGGAGATCTGGGGCGGGGTGAGGTATGTGGGGATGGAACACTATGGGGAGTATAAAGCCTGGTGGTGGGACACGGGCGAGCCCGTCCGGCCGGAGGATTGGACCCTGGTCAGGACTTTGCGCAGTGGCACCGCCATTCTCAACGAGGTCGTCGAGATTGAGGGTTTCGACGGCGCCCGCAAGGTCATCCTGAACTCGGCCATCCCCCTGAAGAACGCCCGGGGCCAGATCGTCAAGGCCATCGCGGTGAACCTGGACATCACCGACCGCATCCACTTCGAGGCGCGACTGCAGGCCTCCCTCCGGGAAAAGGAGGTGCTGCTCAAGGAGATTCACCACCGGGTGAAAAACAACATGCAGATCATCTCCAGCCTGCTGCGGCTGCAATCCGGCCACTTCGAGCTTCCCGAGGTCCAGACGGTATTCCAGGAAAGCCAGAACCGCATCCAGTCCATGGCCCTGGTGCATGAGATGCTGTACCAGTCCCCGGACCTGGCCCATGTCTCCTTTGCAGCTTATGTGGCCGATCTGGCGCACGGACTGTACCGGTCCTTTCAGGTCAGCCCGACTAAGGTTGCCCTGCATCTGGACGTGGCCGACATCTCCCTGCCGGTGGACCTGGCCCTGCCCTGCGGTCTGATCCTGAATGAACTGGTGTCCAACACTCTGAAGTATGCCTTTCCCGGGCCTCGCCAGGGGGAGCTGCGCCTCCGCGCCCGGAAGATTTCCCTGGAAGGAATGGAGATCGTGGTGCAGGACAACGGCGTGGGTCTTCCAGCCGACCTGGACATCCAGGCAACCACGTCCCTGGGGCTGCGGCTGGTGGTCCTGCTGGTGGGCCAGCTCCAGGGGACACTGGAACTGGACCGGAAGGACGGCACCACTGTCTTAATTAAATTTCCGGTGCATGATTATGCCTGAGCCGCTCGGATAAATCACCTTTACCATTCCCACAAAACCAAAAACCCCGCTGAACGGGGTTTTTGGGGTTAGCGCTGCCTCATTGGGTCATTCTTTAACCATGGGCAAATTGTCATCCATGCCTGGTCGCACGATTTGCGGCTGGGTAGCCATTTTGCCCACTTGCTTGGATCGGCGGAAACGGCGGTTGCCCTGGATGAGGAGATCGCCGTTTTTGTGCAATACCGTCTGGTCGTCCAGGATAATCAACCCATACTTGTTGGATATATCGGTATAGTATTGATACTGCATATGCTTTTTATTAAGGCGGTACTTAAAGAACAGGAAGAAGGCCATATAGATAGCCACCAGCACGCCGAAAACCGCCAGGGTATAGCTGAGAAAGACAAAGGTCTGCTGGCCCAGGGAGCTGACCCAGTACATGATGTGATTCATGTTGTAAAGGGCCAGAATGGTCACCAGCAAGAGGAAGAGGAGAGCCAAATACGGCAACCGCTTCATCTGGCTGAGTATGGGACCGAAACCGTCGTCCTCGGCCTGACTGCCGTCCTTCTGGTCATCCTCGCCCATAAAATAATTAAAGCCGGTGATAATTATTCCCATCAGAAAGGTGAGCAGGATGGGAAAGGCAAAGGCCACAAAGAGGTATTGCTGCCAGGGAAAGGGCGTATAAACCCTATGGTATTTATCATCCGTAGCCCAGAGGGCCACCACGATGAAAATGATGATCTCCAGGATGCCGATGAGTTTGAGATAGTCGAAGAAGAGCTTTTTGCGATCGCTTTTGGTAAAATAATCAGCGATTTTGGGCATAGCAGACTCCACAGACTAGTTTTTTCACAAACAAATATAACAACTAAACCTGAGCCGGTCAACTTTTTTCGGCAGATTGATTTCAGGTCGCGCCGGCTGTTAAAAGCCGGCCTAAAACCCTTTCCGGAATCGGGATGGCCCGCCAGTCTTTGCTGATGGCCACCAGGGTAGCCGTGCCCTCGGCCAGTAAATCCTCCTGTCCCAGGGGGAAAAAGCGGAATTGGAAGATGATGGCCTTGCGGCGCACCTCGCTCACCCCGGTCTCGATTTCCAGAAGATCCCCGTAACGGCTGGGGCGGAGAAATTTTCCATGGGCTTCGACAATGGGGAGGCCGAAGCCTTCCGCCACGTTTCGCAAGGTATCCTCCGGCGGCAGCCCGAGGGAGCGCAGATATTCCTCCACGGCCCGATGGCAATAGCGGAAATAACTGACAAAATAGACGATATTATACGGGTCGGTGTCCCCGAAGCGGACCCGCACCTGGCAGCGATGGCGGTAGGTTTCCCAACTCATAGTGTTACCTTTCGTATCGGTCGGTTCAGGCTTTTTCTGAAAAAAAAGGGAAAAAATGAATTCTGCCAGAGCTTCATTGGTACATACTATACCCCAGTTACGGACGTTTGGCCAATAGCCGGCTGAAAAAAACATGAGTCCGAAGGCAAAAAACCACCTTTTTCGGATCGCATGTGTTAAGATAATGCACCAATGAGTCGATAGGTTATTATCTATCGGTTCACGTTAATCAGGAATGCCTTAACGATTGCCGGCCGGCCGGGTCGGTTAGAGGAGGATAACGTATTCCATGTCTAATCTCCATATGGGTGATGAAGTCGTCCTGACCGCAGCAGATCTGGCCACCCTCTATGATATACTAATGCAGCAGGGTTTTCAGGCAGTGGGCCCCACGATCCAGGACGGCGGTCTGGTCCTGGACGTCCTGGGCGGGCCGGCCGATCTGCCCCAGGGTTGGACCAGCGAGGCCGAGGCCGGCAGTTTCCGGTTGGCCCCGAGGACTGATGCGGCCTTTTTCGGGTATAACCTGGGCATGGAATCCTGGAAAAAATTCTTCTATCCCCCTCGCCTGGCCCTGTTGCAGGTCCAGTCCCGGGATGACGGCGGGTTGCATTTCCAGGCCTGTTCCCAGGAGGCCCTGCCCCTGGCCCTTATCGGGGTCAGGGCCTGCGAACTGGCCGCCCTGGCCGTCCAGGACCGGATTTTTCTGGAAGGGCCTTACCAGGACCCCGTTTATGCCGAACGGCGGCGGGCTCATTTTATCATTGCGGTCAACTGCACCGAAGCCGACGCGGCCTGTTTTTGCGCCTCCCTGGGCACCGGTCCCGGTGTCACGGCAGGATTCGACCTGGCCCTGACGGAAATTATTAATGACCGAGAGCATCTTTTTCTGGTCACCGTGGGCAGCTCCCAGGGCGCTGCGGTTATGGCCAACCTGCCCCACCGGCCGGCTTGGGAAGAGTTACGCCAACAGGCCAGGGACCTCGTGCGCCAGGCCGCCCGGAGCCAGAGTCGGGCCTTGTCCACCGCCGATCTGCCTAGGCTGTTATATGACAATTACAGCCACCCGCAGTGGGACGATGTTGGTGCCCGCTGCCTTAATTGCGGCAACTGCGCCCTGGTCTGCCCCACCTGTTTCTGCCACCGCCTCGAAGACGCCATCGACCTGGAGGGTCGGGAGGCCGAGCGTTGGCGGCTGTGGGATGTCTGTCATACCCTCCAGTTTTCCTATATTCATGGCGGTTGTATCCGGGTCTCCCCCAAATCGCGCTACCGCCAATGGCTGACCCATAAACTGGCCGCCTGGATCGACCAGTTCGGGACCCTGGGCTGCGTCGGCTGCGGCCGCTGTTTAGTCTGGTGCCCGGTGGCCATTGATCTGACGGCTGAAATCCCCGCCATCCGGGGTCAGCAGGTAAAAATGTAAAGAGGTTCTGGCAAAATTCAATTGTTCTTTTATTTGCTGAAAGCTGAGTGCTGCCAGCTGAACGCCTGTTATAGGAGTAATCTTTTATGGATAACCTGGAACAAAGTCTCGCGGCCCATCCCTTTCTGGCCGGACTCACTTCCCAGCAGCTCCAACTCTTGGCGGAATGCGCCTCCCTGGTCAACTTCCGGGCCAACCAGGTGATCTTTGCCGAGGGCGAGGAGGTCAAAGCGCTCTATCTGCTGCGCTTCGGACGGGTGGCCGTGGAGGTGCACCGGACCCGGCGTGGTCCTAAAACCATCTATACCCTGGGCGAGGGCGACTTTCTGGGCTTATTCTGGTCAGGGGAGGAAGGGAAATGGTTTTTTGATGCCCGGGCCATGGAACTGACCCGGGCCATTGCCCTGAACTTTGACTGCCTCCGCCGGGTTTTGGACAATAATCCCGACCTCGGCTACGAGCTCTTAAAACGTTTTGTCAGGATGCAGGCTCAAAAGATTAAAATCCTCAAACTGCAACTGGTGGATTTCTATGGCTCCTGAAACGACCTTAGCCAGTTCCGGCCTCTCGGTCTGCCATCATCCCATGCTCCCCCGGCCTTTCCGGGTAGTGCGCCACCGCCGGGAGCTCAGGGATACGTTCACCTTAATCCTGGAGCCGCAGGATGGGCCCCCGGAGTTTCCCTTTCTGCCCGGGCAGTTTAACATGCTCTATCATCCCGGGGCCGGGGAGGTTCCCATCTCCATCAGCGGCGACCCCGGCAGACCCCGGCACCTGGTGCATACCATCCGGGCCGTGGGCAACGTCACCCGGCTGTTGCAGCGCTACCAGGCCGGGGACGTGTTAGGGGTGCGGGGGCCTTTCGGCGCCCCCTGGCCGGTGGCCGAGGCCGTGGACCGGGATGTGCTCATCGTGGTGGGCGGCCTGGGGTTGGCCCCTTTGCGGCCGGTGATCTACCATGTCCTGAGGCACCGCCAGGATTACGGCAACGTGGAGATCATCTACGGGGCCCGCTCTCCCCGGGACCTGCTTTTCCGGCGGGAGTTGGAGCAATGGCGCGGCCGTTTCGACCTGCGGGTGCACGTCACCGTGGACAGCGCCGGGCCCGAGTGGCGGGGCGGCGTCGGCGTGGTCACCAACCTCATCGGCCGGGCCCGCTTTGACCCCCCGCAGACCACGGCTTTGGTCTGCGGCCCCGGGGTCATGATGCGCTTCAGCGTCCAGGAACTCCGGCGCCTGGGAGTGCAGCCCCGGGATATCTACGTCTCCATGGAGCGCAACATGCAATGCGGCATCGGCCTGTGCGGCCACTGCCAGTTGGGACCCTTCTTTGTCTGCAAAGACGGCCCGGTATTTTCCTTTGACCGCATCAGCCCGTGGTTTGAACTGCGGGAAGTATAATCAGGACTTTCTGCTGCGAGGACCCCATGAGTGCTTTGCCCAAACTGGCCGTCTGGAAATTCGCCTCCTGCGACGGCTGTCAGTTGAGCCTGCTGGACCTGGAAGACCATCTCCTGGCCCTGGCAGGCAAGGTTACCATCGCCTATTTCCTGGAGGCCAGCAGTACGGTCCTTCCCGGCCCCTATGACGTTTCGTTGGTGGAGGGGTCCATCACCACACCCGAGGACGCCCACCGCATCAAGCAGGTGCGCCGCCAGTCCAGGCTGGTGGCCACCATCGGGGCCTGCGCCACCGCGGGGGGCATCCAGGCCCTGCGCAACTTCACCGATGTCCGGGACTACATCCCGGTGGTCTACGCCCATCCGGAGTATATCAAGACGTTGGATAAATCCACTCCCATCTCCGACCATATCCCGGTTGATTTTCAACTTCCCGGCTGCCCCATTAATAAAAATCAGCTCCTGGAATTTATCAAGGCCCTGCTCCAGGGACGCACCCCCCGCCTGGCGGATGAGTCCGTGTGTCTGGCCTGTAAAATTAAGGGCAATATCTGCGTCATGGTGGCCGAGGGCGTCCCCTGCCTGGGTCCGGTGACCCATGCCGGCTGCGGCGCCCTGTGCCCCACCTATCACCGGGGCTGCTACGGCTGTTACGGCCCCAAGGAGGCCGCCAACACCGCCTCCCTGAGCGCCCGGTGCCGTCATCTGGGTCTGTCCGACCAGGATATCGTCCGCCTGTTCCGGACCTTTAATGCTTATGCCGAACCCTTCCGTCAGGAGAGCCTGGCCCATGAATAGAACCATCAGCGTCGCCAATCTGGCCAGAGTGGAGGGCGAGGGCGCCCTGAAGCTTAAGATCAAAGACGGGCGGGTCGCCAGCGCCACCTTTAATATCTTCGAGTCACCCCGCTTTTTCGAGGCCTTCCTGCGGGGACGGCGGGGGGCCGAGGCCCCGGACCTCACCGCCCGTATCTGCGGCATCTGCCCGGTGGCATACCAGATGAGTTCCGCCCATGCCCTGGAGGCCGCCCTGGGCCTGACGGTCACCGGCCCCCTGCGGGACCTGCGCCGCCTGCTCTATTGCGGCGAGTGGATCGAGAGCCACGCCCTGCACGTCTATTTCCTGCACGCGCCTGATTTTTTGGGTTACCCCAGCGCCATTGCCCTGGCCCAGGATCATCCCGAGGTCGTCCAGGAAGCCCTGGCCCTGAAAAAAGTGGGCAACGAGGTGGTTGCCCTTCTGGGCGGCCGGGAAATCCACCCCATTAATGTCCGGGTGGGCGGTTTCTATCGGGTCCCCCGGGTGGAGGAGCTTACTTCTCTCCTGGGCCCCCTGGAAAAGGCCCTGGCCCTGGCCCTTAAGACCGTGAAGCTGGTGGCCGGCTTTAACTTCCCCGAGGTCACCCATGATTACGAATTGGTCTCCCTGCGGCATGAGGCGGAATATCCCCTCTGTGAAGGCCGCCTGGTCTCCAACCGCGGTCTGGATATCCCGGTCTCGGAGTACGAAAATCATTTTGTCGAGGAGCACGTCCGGCACAGCAACGCCCTGCACTCCCACCTAAAAGCACGGGGACCCTATCTCGTGGGTCCCCTGGCCCGCTTCAACCTGAATTTCGACCGGCTGACGCCCCTGGCCCAGCAGGCGGCCCGGGAGGTGGGCCTGACTCCGGACTGCCGTAATCCCTTTAAGAGCATCATCGTCCGCAGTGTGGAGCTGGTTTTCGCCTGCGAGGAAGCCCTGCGCCTGATCAAGAGCTACAAGCGCCCCGAAAAGCCCTACCTGGAGGCCCGCTGGCAGGCCGGCTCCGGCAGCGCCATCACCGAGGCGCCCCGGGGGATCCTCTACCACCGGTACACCCTGGACGACCACGGCCTCATCCTGGACGCCCGCATCGTCCCCCCCACTTCCCAGAACCAGAAGACCATGGAGGACGACCTCTGCCGGGTGGCCGAAACACACCTGCACCTGGACGACGACCAGCTCACCCACATCCTGGAGCAGGCCATCCGCAACTATGACCCGTGCATTTCCTGCGCCACCCACTGCCTGCGTTTTTGCATAGAACGGGAAT
>VGSX01000137.1 GCA_016874895.1 Deltaproteobacteria bacterium | reverse complement strand
CGGTCGGGCGGGGTTCTGATGCAAGAAAACCGGCCCGAGGCGTTGCCGTTATTAGCTTGCTGTTAAGGAAAAGGAGCTACCTGGACGAGACCCAAAATGCCCTGTCTCGTTAATTCACAGCAATTAAACCATAAAGGAGCACAGATGAGCGAAATCAACTGGCAACCGGATTATGAAAGCGCGGTGCAGGAATCCCAGACGGTGAACAAACCGATTCTACTGGAACTCTTCATGGAGGGCTGTGGTCACTGCGCCCGGCTGCACAAGGAGACCCTGGTGGATGGGCAGGTAGTGGCCGCAGTGAACGCCGCGTTTGTGCCGGTGCGCATTGAGGGCCGGGGTCGCATGGACCTGGTGAAAAAATTCGATGTCAAGGGAGCGCCCACTACCCTAATTTTGTCCCCCCAGGAACAGGAAAAACATCGGTTCGTGGGCTTTTTCGGTCCGGCGGACTACCTCCAGGAACTGGGAAAGAGCGCCTAGCCTATGGCAGCGGCAGCGCCGCCTGCCGGAATGCCGCATCGCGGCTGGACCCTGCTGACGGTCTGCCTGGGGGCCTTCATGGCCACCCTGGACACGAGCATCGTCAGCATTGCGCTCCCCCAGATGGCCCGTGATCTGGGAGCTTCTCTAGCGGCCATTTCCTGGGTGATGATGGCCTACCTGATCACCAACGCCTCACTGCTTCTAAGCAGCAGCCGGCTGGGAGATATGCTGGCTCCGGGTCGTCTGTTCCTCGGGGGCATAACGATATTCGGCCTCGCTTCCATTGTCTGCGGCCTGAGCTCCCAGACCTGGACCCTCGTGGCGGCCCGGGCCGTGCAAGGGTTGGGCGCCTCTCTGATGCTGGGTGTGGCACCCAAAATAATCACCACGACCTATGGAGAGGGGGAGCGGGGGCTGCCCTTGGGGCTGTTTTCCACGGCCTTTGCCACAGGGGTGACCGTGGGGGCTCCTCTGGGAGGGTTTATTACCTCCGCCTGGGGCTGGCCGATGGTTTTTTTCATTAACCCTCCCATCTGTCTCGGCGCCTTATTGCTGGGAGGGCGGTTTTTACTTCGCCTCCGTCCCGAGACTCCCTGGGAAGGCCGGAGCTTCGACTGGCAGGGGGGCACCCTGTTTTTTGTCAGCGTTTCCCTGCTCATGTGGGCCCTGACCCAGGTGCGCACCCAGGGCTGGCTGGATGTAAAAATTGTGGTGGCCCTGGGCGGGGCCGGTGCCGCTTTTTTGTTCCTGTTGATCATGGAACGGCGCCAGACAATGCCTCTTTTACACGGCGAGCTCTGGCGTAACCCGGATTTTTACCTGGGTTCCACCACCGTCGTCCTGACCTTCGCGGCAGTTATGGGAACCTTTTTTCTCCTGCCTTTCTATCTTGAAGGGTTGTTTGGGCTCCCCCCCAAGACAGTCGGCTGGCTGCTGGCGGTATTAAGTTTCTCCAATGCCCTGGTATCGCCCCTGGGCGGATTTTACGCCGACCGCTGGAACAATCTCCTGGTCCTGCGCCTGGGGGCCTTCCTGGTGGTGGGAGGCTTGTGCGGTCTGCTGTGGCTGGGCCCGTCCACTTCCCTGGGCCTTCTGGTGTTCGTATTTGCCCTCACCGGCGTGGGGTTTGGGATGTTTCAGGCCCCGAATCTAAACGAGATGCTGCGGGGGGTAAGGACGCAGATGCTGGGGCTGGCTGCCGGCACCAATGCGGTTCTCAAAAACCTGGGCTCGCTCTTAGGTATCGCTCTCATGGTGACCATGGCGGCTTTGGGGGACCGTCAGCCGGCCTCCCCGGCCACTGGGCAATGCCTTGAATGGCCCTGTTTTCAACGGGCTTTTGCCGCAGCCGCGCTGCTGGCGGCCCTGAATGCTCTGGTTAATCTGCTGCCCCGGCAGAGGCTCCAAAGATCCAAACTCAGGGGCCGGATATCCGTGCAGAAAGGCAAGGACAGGGAAAAACCTTCGGGCCCGTGAGACAATAATTCGCCTTTCCCTTAAATTCCCGCCTTTACATCATGCTTCATCCCTTCTATAATATTCTTTCAAAACATCCTTTTGCAATAATTCGACAAGGAGGACCCCATGGGCCGCAGGAGCTTAACCGTAGTGTGTTTGTGCCTGCTGGCGGTCACCGGCGGCACGGCGGAAGCGCAACTGTATGAACCGATTCAGGCTCAATCCTATTGCATCATGGATGCGGACACAGGGCGGGTGCTTTCCGCCCAGAATCAGCATACGATGCTGCCGCCGGCCAGTACGGTGAAGGTGGGGACTGCCCTGATGGCGGTGGATTCCCTCAGGTTGACGGACCGGGTGCCGGTGAGTTACCGGGCCGCGGAAGCGCCGCCTTCCAAAATCTACCTCAAACCCGGACAGACCTATAGTGTTCACGATCTGCTGTACGCCATTATGCTGCCCTCTGCCAATGATGCGGCCCGGGCCCTGAGTGAGAGGGTGAGCGGTTCGGAGGAGCGTTTTGCGGCCCAAATGACGAGTCGCCTGAGGCAGCTCGGGGCCTATCGGACGAATTTTGCCACCGCTTCGGGACTGTCGGATCCCGGCCAGTACAGCACTGCCTATGATCTGTGCCTGATCTTTCGCCATGCCATGCAAAATCCCACATTAGCCAAGATCATGAGTACAAAATCCTATATATTACCCAATGGCAGGATGGTGCGCAATAACAACTGGTCCCTGTTCACCGCCGACTGCGCCGTGGCCGGCAAGACCGGCTATACCCGGGCCTCAAAACACACTTTCGTGGGCATGTTTGAGAATAATAACAGGCGGATCATTGTTTCCTTGTTGGGAAGTCCGGATAAATGGGCTGACCTGCGGCTCCTGATTCCCAAAGGGCTTGATGAAATCGGGGCTCCCATCGCCCCCTTGCCGCCCCTGAGAACAGCCCTGCGCCAGACCGAGAGCGGGTATGAGGTTGACACCCGGGCCGCGGCTCGCCCCAGGCAGGTAAAATCCAGGACAGCTCGCACTTCTGCGACCGCGCGGGCCGGCGCGGGCAGCCGCAAACAGGTCCAAACCGCAAGTTCCCGGCGAGGCCCGGTGATGCAGGCCAGCATCGCCTCCCCCGGGGGTGCGGTCAAGGCTGGCCGGACGCCAGCCCGCCACACCCCGGCGGCCAGAAAGAAGACGGTGAAGCCCAGGGTGAATTCCAGCACCTCCAGCATTGCCAGACCCCGGAGTTAGGAAACATGGCAGGCCTTTTTAATCGCGTGCGCAACAAGCTCACCGGCAGACGGTATCTCATTTCCACCATCAGAAAAGAGGACGGCGCCTTTGAAACCGCCGTCTTTCCTGCCAATTTCCTCTATCTGCCCCAGGGGTTTAGGTTATCCAATCCGTGCCTGGTGCGCCAGAGCCGGGAGCCGGCGGAAGCCGATGAACTGCACCGCACCCTCTCCCAACGGTTGCAGACGGATTACCCGGAGCGATTGTTCCAGGAAATAGCGTCTCTCGAGAAAGGCTAGTTTATTCATAGGGATTCAGCTCTCAGTAAAAAACCAAGAGGCCACCCTTGGCAATAAGCATTCCCCTGTGCTTTTCTGCTCTTCATAAGGGCATCCTGATCAATGGGCAGGCTTTTCTCCTCTGGGGGAAAAAAAAACCCTTTTCATATCCATCCCAACAGAGGTAAAATGAAAAAAAACTGAGGAGGTTAAGCCGCCATGAAAAGGGAATCCGCCGCTGTCCCTTCCATTGTGCCGCCGGCGGCTACCGGCGACGCTGGTGTAAACCTTCCTTGGCTGGACCGCCTGGCCCGGGCCATATTTTTTCACCTGCTCGGCAAAATCCGGCAGGGCCATATAACTGTTCGGGAAAACAATAAATTCTGGGAATTCGGGGAAAATACGGACATCCGGCCGGGAGCGGCCCAAGTCAACGTCCACCATCCCCGATTTTACCGAGCCTTGCTGTTTCAAGGCAGCCGGGGTCTGGGCGATTCCTATATTCAAGGATATTGGTCCAGTCCGGACCTGACCGCGGTAATCTGCCTGCTGACCCGCAACCTCCAGGTGCTGGGGAGATATTTCTGCCCGGATAAACTGGCCGGTCCCTTCTGCCGCCTCTGGTGGTGGAGCCGGCGCAATACTCCCACCGGGAGCCGAAAGAATATCGCGGCCCATTACGACCTGGGTAATGATTTCTACGCCCTTTTTCTGGACGAGACCATGGCCTACTCCTGCGGTATTTTCGAGGAGACCGGCAGCAGTCTCAGCGAAGCCCAGAGGGTCAAGTATGACCGGGTCTGCCGCAAACTCGACCTGCAACCCTCGGATCATCTCCTGGAAATCGGCACCGGCTGGGGCGGCCTGGCCATCCATGCGGCCAGGCAGTACGGCTGCCGGGTCACCACCACGACCATCTCCCAGGCCCAGTATGATTACGCCCGGCGCTTGTTCCAGGAGATCGGCCTTTCCGGCCAGATAACCCTGCTGCTCCAGGATTACCGGCACCTGCAGGGCAAATTCGACAAGCTGGTTTCCATTGAGATGATCGAGGCGGTGGGGCATGAGTATCTGGAGGAGTATTTCCGGGTCTGCGGCCAGCGTTTGCAGGACCGCGGCCTCATGCTTTTGCAGGCTATCATTATCGGCGATGGGATTTATAGTAGTTACCGGCGGTCCACGGATTTCATCCGCAGCCACATTTTTCCCGGCGGGCACCTGGTCTCGGTGCAGGCCATGGGGAGAGCCGCGGCCCGGACCACCGACCTGCGGCTGGTGCATCTGGAAGACCTGACGCCCCACTACCCCCTCACCTTGCGGGCCTGGCGGGAGCGTTTCTGGGCGCACTTACCAGCAGTGCGGGGCATGGGCTATCCCGAGGAATTCATCCGCCTGTGGGAATTTTACCTGTGTTACTGCGAGGGGGGATTTCGGGAGCGCTATATCGGGGACGTGCAGGTGTTATATGCTAAATCCGGCTACCGCAAGCCCGTCTTCCCTTATGCTGAGTCACTGCATTAGGGTGGCAGGTCTGGGGCAATAAACTTAAGGCCGGCAGCCCAGGCGTCCCGCCTGTGCCTTGCTGAAAAGGATAACTATGGCCCGGTGCCGTCACTGCGGGGCAGACAGCCCCCTCATCTCAGCCCGGCTGGGTTTTTGCGGCCCGTGCCTCCGGCGGCATTTTGCCAGCCTCTGGCCGGAAGTGGAGAAGGTGCACTTTGCCAGCCGCCGGGCCTTTCATCTGCCCTTAAAGCCGCCCCAGGCGGAACAGGGCAGATTGTGCACCCTGTGTTTTCATGCTTGCCGTATTCCTGAGGGCGGCATGGGCTATTGCGGGGCCAGGCGGGTGGTAAACGGCCGGCTCACCGGCGGGACCCCTGCCGGGGCCGGGGTAAGCTGGTATGACGATGCCCTGCCCACCAACTGCGTGGCCGACTGGTTCTGCCCGGGCGGCACCGGCCGGGGCTACCCGAAATATGCCTGCCGGAACGGGCCGGAATACGGCAAAGTCAACCTGGCGGTGTTTTATCATGCCTGCAATTTCAACTGCCTTTACTGCCAGAACTGGGATTACAAACGCCGCACCGGCGCCGGCCGGCAGGTGCGCGCCCAGGAGCTGGCCGGGGCGGTGCACGAACGCACGGCCTGCATCTGCTACTTCGGGGGGGATCCCACCCCGCACCTGCCCCACGCTCTGGCCGCAGCCCGGCTGGCCCGGGAGCAGGCCCAGGTGCGGATCTGCTGGGAGAGCAACGGCGCCATGCAGTCGGGCTGGCTGAAGCCTCTGGTGGCAAGCTCCCTGGAGAGCGGCGGGGTCATCAAGTTCGACCTGAAGGCCTTCAGCGAAGAGCTACACCTGGCCCTCACCGGGGTGAGCAACAAACAGACCCTGAAAAATTTTGCCGCGGTGGCCCAACACCTCGGGGAGCGCCCCGAAGTGCCCCTCCTCACCGCCAGCACCCTGATGGTGCCGGGATATGTGGACCTGGAAGAGATCCACGGCCTGGCCCGCTTCCTCGCCAGCCTCAATCCCGAGATTCCCTACAGCCTCCTGGCCTTCTACCCCCAATTCTATCTCACCGATCTGCCCGTCACCCCCCGTAACCTGGCCCTAACGGCCCGGCAAACGGCCCTCCAGGCCGGAGTGAAGCACGTCCGCGTGGGGAATGAGCATCTCTTGCGGGATTAATACCAAGTTCGGTCTGGAATGCAACAATCTGATGTCTCAACTATCTCAAAATAGGTAATATTTCAAACGGAACTTGATACCTCATGCCGCCCGGATAATCACCGGAAACCATTATTTAGTGGTCAGGGTCTCCACCCCGGTCCAGTCTTCCGGCACGCCCTGCACCATGTAGGCGGCGCTGCGCTCCAGGTAGATGCGGGCGGCCTTATCCCCGGGGTTCTGCTGCACCACCTGATTGAACTGGACGCTGGCCTCGGCGAATTTGCGGTCATAATAGAGGCACAGACCCTCTTCAAAAGGTGACTTGGTCTCCTTTTTTAAATCCAGGCATTCCGGCGGATCGCCGTCAAAGACCTCATAGAGGGTCACAGGGCTTTCCATGCCCTTGACCCGCACCCGGTCGATGAAGCGGTGGTTATAACGGTTGGGGTCCCGGAGGTGCTCCAGGACGGTGCCGCTGATGGTAATGTTGGCCCCGTAGATGCTGGTCAAACTCTCGATGCGGGCCGCCAGGTTGACGATATCGGCCACCACGGCGCCCTGCAGCCGGTCCTCGCTGCCGATGATCCCCAGCATTAAATCCCCGATGTGCAGGCCCACCCCGATGCTGATGGGCTGGAAACCATCCCGGCGGCGCTCCAGGTTGTAGCCGGCCACGACCTGGTGCATGGCGATGGCGGCCTGGACCGCGTCATCGGCCTGGCCGGGGAAAAGGGCCATGACGCCATCGCCGTAGTACTGATCGATGAAGCCGTGGTGCTCTGTGATCACCGGGCTCACCCGCTTCAGATAGGAATTGATGAAGTTGAAATTATCCTGGGGGGACATGGTTTCCGACAGGGTGGTCCAGCCCCGCAGGTCGGCAAACAATACCGTCATTTCCTTTTTGATCTGGTCCCCCAGGCGGATTTCCAGGATGCTCTCTTTTCCCAGAAGGCTGATGAACTCTCGGGGCACGAACCGCTCATAGACGGCATTCAAGGCCGCCAGTTCGGCGGTGCGTTGTTTCACCCTTTCTTCCAGGGCCTCGTTGATGGCCTGCAATTCCCGGTTTTTTTCGGCCAGCCTTTTCCTTAACCGGCTGATGGTAAGATGGGTGTTCACCCGGGCAATGATTTCCTCCGGCTGAAAGGGCTTGGTGACGTAATCCACGGCACCCAGTCGCAGACCTTTCACTTTGTCGGCGGTATGAGTCATGGCCGACAGAAAGATCACGGGAATACCCCTGGTTTCGGGATCGGCCTGGAGCCGCCGGCAGACCTCGTACCCGTCCATTTCCGGCATCATGATGTCCAGGAGGACCAGGGACGGTTTGGTCTTGCGGGCAATGGCCAGGGCGTTGGGGCCGTTTTTGGCGATGAGCAGCTTGAATCCCCGGCCGTCCAGGGTCTGGTGCAGGACCTGGAGATTGGTGACGTTGTCATCCACCAGGAGAATCTGTTCCGCAGAGAAGTCGTTATCGATTTCTGGATAAATTATGGGGGCCATGAAATTTACCAAAGGGTTAAACAGCGTTTAATTGTCATACACCATCCAGAAATCCTGTCAATCAGCATGTGCAGCCAGGCTGTCGGCCATGTGTGATAGTGTATCAAACTCAAACTCTTCCGTCAGCCGCTGAATTTCCCGGCCATAGGCGGCCCCGGCGTCGGTGCGGGTCTGCAACTGGGCGGCGATGGCGGTAAGCTCCGTAACATCCCCGGCCTCCACCGCGGCGTGCAGCCGGTGGCTGATTTCCTGGGCCAGGGCCGGGGGCAGGGTTTCCTGGGCCAGGCCCGCCGCCTCCGGCTGGGGGGCATCGCCCAAGATTGCCAGGGAATTTATGACCCGCTGCAATTCCTGGGAAAAACGGCTATATTCCCGGTCTGGGAGGTCGGCGGCCTCCTCTCGGAGGGACTTTTCCAGGGCCGCGGCGGCCTTGTGCAGCTCCATGGCGCCGATATTGCCGGCCGCGCCTTTGATGGAGTGGGCCAGGTGCAGAGCTTCGTCACTTCTGCCCGCTGCCGCCAGTTCCTGGAGCGATTGGGACGCAACCTGGAAATCATGTCTGAATTTTCGAAGTATCTTGAGGTAGCTGGCGGTGTTGCCCAGGAGCCGCCGGAGCCCTCCGGCGGTGTCGATGCCGTCCAGGTAGGGAAGTATTTCGGCTGCCAGGGCCGGGTCATCTTCCAACGATGGCGGCTGGGGCAGCGTTTTTCTTGACGGCCGTCCCACATATTTGGCCAGGGTGCGAAACAGTTCTTGCGGATTGATGGGTTTGGTAATATGATCGTTCATGCCGGCGACCAGGGATTTTTCCCGGTCCCCGGCCATGGCGTGGGCGGTCATGGCAATGATGGGCAGATCGTGGTGGCGCGGGTCCCGGCGGATGGCCCGGG
>VGSX01000136.1 GCA_016874895.1 Deltaproteobacteria bacterium | reverse complement strand
CGCCCGGGGAAAACCTGCGGAGCAGGTGGCCGCAGAGGCCGCGCAGGAGATGAAAACCTTTTTGGCGACCCAGGCCGCGGTGGACCGCCACCTGGCCGATCAGATAATCCTCTACGCCGCCCTGGCAGAGGGTCTCTCCAGTCTGACCACGGAATGCCTGACCTCCCACCTCCTGACGAATATCTGGGTGGTTGAACAGTTCCTGCCGGTAAAATTCGAGATTAGCGGTCAGATGGGAGAGCAGGGTGCCATCCGGGTACGGGGCGTTGCAGGAAGTGAGCAGTGAGCAGTGGTTAGTTGGTAATTTTCATGACCTGTAAGTAACTCCGCCCCATGGAAATAACTGAATGGGGGTATGCATATAAATCTCGCATATACTATATATTGTGTTTAATGCCACCAGTGATTTTGTTGGCTGGCACCGGCTCAACAGAAAGGGATCGTTGAACAAGATTGAGGATGTTTCATTTTTCAAACATAAAATTTATCATGTTCAGCCAGCTGGCCTTCACCCGTTTGGCAAGGGGTAGACAACCCGGGCACAAAATATCCCCCTGGCGCTTTTTATTCCCGCGGGTTGACAACGAGGCAGTTTGCCAGCACAATAACCACCATGAAGGAAAAAGGGAATTTACCCTCCTGGGAAATTCAGCGGGACGGGCGCCTCGAAGAGATGTTCGCCGGCATCGTCCCCTGGTACGATTTCCTGAACCGCTGCCTCAGCCTGCGGCGGGACGTGTACTGGCGCCGGGAGCTGGTCCAGGGGCTCAGCCTACCGCCCCGTCCCTTGATCCTGGACCTGGCGGCCGGGACCCTGGACGTTTCCCTGGAAATGCTCCGGCAGCACTCCCAGGCCCGGGTGGCGGCCGCGGATTTCAGCCTGCCCATGCTGCGACAGGGCCAGGAGAAACTAAACCGGCAAGGACAGGGCGGCATCTTCCCCATCGCCGGGGACGCCCTGGCCTTGCCGTTTCTCCCGGCTACCTTCGATGCCCTGACCATCGCCTTCGGGGTGCGCAACCTGCCAGACCGGCCGGCGGCCCTTATGGAAATGCGCCGGGTGCTTAAGCCCGGTGGGATGCTGGCGATTTTGGAGTTCATTCCGCCGGAGCGGGGTTGGCTGCAGAAGGCTTACGAGCTTTACCTCACCCGGCTGCTGCCCTGGGTGGGCCGGGTCTTTTCCCGGCATGCCTACGCCTATGCCTATTTGGCCGAATCAATCAAGAATTTTCCCACAGCCGGGGCTTTTTGCCGGGAGCTGCAGGAGGCGGGGTTCAGGGAGGTCAGGCAGAGGAGGCTTACCTTCGGGGTGGTCAGCCTGTTTTATGGGGAGAAAAGCTAGACGGTCAATCTCAGTAAAGGGTTTCCCCCGGGCTCGGTTTCACCTTGGGCCCGAAAATAAAATTCGTTCCCAAGTACACCTTGGGAATCAGGCGAACAACTTGATATTCATTGAGATCTGCTTCATCTCGACAGTAGGCACAGACCTCCAGGTCTGTGCCGGTGATGCGCCGACCTGGAGGTCGGCGCTACTGAATTTCCCTACTTGTGAGTAATGCTCAGCCCCCAAGCGGGGGAGAGGGGACTAAAGGAAGTTATTTTCTTTTTACTGGCCACTGACCCCTGACCCCTGACCCCTGACCACTGACCCCTGACCCCTGACCCCTGACCACTAACCCCTGACCCCTGACCCCTGACCACTCCTTAAGGCGCCTGGAGGGCGGCCACCCGGCGGTCCTGAAAAATTGCCAAGGAAGATGGTTTTTTACCGTTGGGGTGGCCCAGCAGGGTCAGGGCGCTCTCCAGGATTCCCTGGGTGTCGAGGCCATACTTGCGGCGCAACGTTTTCTGGCTGCCGTGTTCCACGAAGAGATCCCCCACGGCCAGGCGTTTCACGGGAATACCGGTGAGACCATTATCGGAAAGGAGTTCCAGGACCGCGCTGCCGAAACCGCCGGCCGCCACGTTTTCCTCCACGGTGAGGACCCGGCCGCATTTGGTGGCCCAGGAGAGTATGGTGGCCTGGTCCAGGGGTTTGATGAAGCGGGCGTTCACCACCGTGGCCCGAAAACCGTTTTCTTTGAGCTCCCGGGCGGCTTCCAGGGCCGGGTAGACCGAGGCCCCCACGGCCAGGATGAGCAGATCGTCCCCTTCCAAGATAACCTCGGCCTGGCCCAGGGGAATTTTCTGCAGGACAGGCGAGAGGGGGGCGCCCAGGCCGTTCCCCCGGGGATAGCGCACCGCGATGGGGCCCTTGTGGGTTACCGCGGTATAGAGCATGTGCCGGAGTTCGTCTTCATCCTTGGGGGCCATGAGCACCATGTTGGGCAGGTGGCGCAGGTAGGAGAGGTCAAAAAGGCCCTGATGGGTCTCCCCGTCTTCCCCCACCATGCCCCCCCGGTCCAGGGCAAAGACCACCGGCAGGTTCTGCAGGCAGACATCGTGCAGCACCTGGTCGTAGGCCCGCTGCAAAAAGGTGGAATAGATGGCCACCACCGGACGGAGGCCTTCCACGGCGAGTCCCGCGGCAAAGGTCACGGCGTGCTGTTCGCAGATCCCCACATCATAAAAACGCTCCGGGAACTGCTGGCGATACTTCACTAAACCGGTGCCATCGGGCATGGCCGCGGTAATGGCCACGATGCGATGGTCTTCCCGGGCCAGCTTGATGAGGGTGTTGCCGAAAATTTCGGTATAGCTGGGGACCTCGCCCACCATCTTTTTCGGTTCCCCGGTCTCCTGGTTGAAGCAGCCGAGGCCGTGGAAACAGGTGGGGTTGCATTCCGCCGGTTCATAACCTTTGCCCTTGGTGGTGAGGACGTGCACCAGGATGGGGCCCGTGAGATTTTTGATGTTGTTAAAAGTTTCCAGGAGATGGTCGAAACGGTGGCCCTGCACCGGCCCTAAATAATTAAACTTCAGGGCCTCGAAGAGCATCCCGGGAGTAAGAAAGGCCTTGAAGGACTCCTCGCTCTTTTTGGCCCAGAGCATCAGCTCATCCCCGATGCCCGGGACCATTTTGAGAAAGTTTTCGAACTGGCGGCGGGCATATACCATGGCCCGCTTGGTGAGTTTGCGGCTGAGGAAGGAAGACAGCGCGCCCACGTTGGGGGAGATGGACATTTCATTGTCATTGAGGACGACGATGAGGTCCTTGTTCAGATCCCCGGCATTGTTCAGGCCCTCGAAGGCCAGACCTGCGGTCATGGAGCCGTCGCCGATGACGGCAATGACCCGGCGCCGTTCTTTTTTCAAACAGGCCCCCACCGCCATCCCCAGGGCCGCGGAGATGGAGGTGGAGCTGTGGCCGGTGTCGAAGGCGTCGTAGGGGCTCTCCACCCGCTTGGGGAAACCGCTGATGCCCCCGGACTGGCGCAGGGTGTGAAAGATATTTTTCCGGCCTGTCAGGAGTTTATGGGAATAGGCCTGGTGCCCCACGTCCCAGATGATTTTGTCCCGGGGGGTGTCAAAGACGTAGTGCAGGGCGATGGTGAGTTCCACCACCCCCAGGTTGGGGGCCAGATGACCGCCGGTGCAGGCCACGGTGCTGATAATCTGCTGCCTGATTTCCTGGGCCACCTGGGGCAACTGGTCCACGCCCAGCTTTTTTAAATCAGCCGGGCTGTTGATTGTGTCTAAAAGCCCTCTTTTCTGCAAGGCGTGAGAATCAGACCCCGGCAGGAAGTCGTTATTTTTCTGTGACATGGGGACTCCTGAGATTATTGTCGTCTGACGAGGAGGTAACGCGCCAGTTGCCGTAGCGGTTCGGCGGCTGCGCCAAAAGGCTGCAGGTCCAGGAGGGCGCCCTCCACCAGTTGCCGGGCCTGCTCCCGGGCCCCGGCCACCCCGAGGACCGCCGGGTAGGTGGCCTTCTGCCGCACCGCATCCATCCCGGTGGGCTTGCCCATTTCCGCAGATTCACCTTCCACATCTAGTAAATCATCGGTAATCTGGAAGATCAAGCCGAATTTTTCCCCGTACCGGGTTAAGGCCTCAACCTGGGCCGGGGAGCCGCCCCCCAACACCGCGCCGGCCCGCACCGCAGCCGTGAGCAGGGCGCCGGTTTTCATCCGGTGGATAGCCTCCACCTGCTCCAGGCTGCTGGGCCTCCCTTCGGCCAGGAGATCGGCCATCTGGCCCCCCACCATCCCCTGGTGACCGGACGCCCCGGCGATGGTCTGCACCGCCTCCATATATGCCACGACATTAGCCAGATTCCGGAGCGCCGCCTCGGCCATGACCGCAAAGGCCGCGGTGAGGAGGCCGTCGCCGGCCAGAATGGCGGTGGCTTCGTCGAACTGCTTGTGGCAGGTGGGCCGCCCCCGGCGGAGGTCGTCATCGTCCATGGCCGGGAGGTCGTCATGAATCAGGGAATAGGTGTGGATCATTTCCAGGGCGCAGGCCACGGGCAGGGCCGCCGCGCTCTCGCCCGCCACGGCTTCGGCCGCGGCCAGACAGAGAATGGGGCGCAGTCGTTTGCCGCCTCCCAGGAGACTGTAGCGCATGGCTTCCACTACCCTGGTGTGGGGACCGTTCACGGCCGGCAGCAATTCCGACAATTTCTGGTCCACCAGTATCTTACGTTGCGAAAGATAGTCCTTTAAGTCCATGAAAAATCCAGTAACTCAGGCATCGGACCCCTCTCTCGCGGGGGAACGTGGAAAGGGTTTGGTGAAAAAGTTCCCGGCTTCGTCCCGCAGCAAGAGTTCCACCCTGCTATCCACGGCATCCAGCTGCCGGGTGCAGAGGCGCACCAGCCCGATGCCCTCCTCGAAGCGGGCCAGGGCGGACTCCAAGGGGAGTTCTCCCTGTTCCAGTTGCTGTAAAATCTCTTCCAGCTTTTTTAAATTTTCTTCGAAACTCGGTTCAGTCATAATTCATTTCGGATAGTTGTTTAATCGGTATTTCGGGATATTAAATTAAATTCCCCGATTTCTTACCGCAGAGACGCAGAGAATTTCTGCGGCGGTGCCTTGTTATATCGGTCCAGGGGCGATGTCGGTTACTTTACACTGGAGCGCCCCCTGGTGCAGGCGGACGGAGATATCCCGGCCCACCGCGGTCTGCTGCGTGCTCCGCAAAACCGCCTTTTCCGGTAAGGTGGTGGCAATGGCGTAGCCCCGGGCTAAAATCGCCTCAGGGTTGAGGGGAGCCAGGCGGTCGTGCAGATGCTGCAGCCGGCGGCGGCTGGCCGCGGCCCGCCAGGCAAAAGCCTGGGCTAATTGCTGCGCCCGCTGTTGGAGCACCAGGCGCTGCTGTTCACTCTGGCGGCGCACGCTCAAAAGATTAAGGCGGGCGGCGGTGAGTTTCAGGTGAGCGTCTGCGTCCCGGCGTTTGCTTTCCCAGGCCCGCAGGAGTTGTTCCAGCCGGTCATCCAGACGCAGGCGGAGCTCGGCGATGCGGCGGCGAGGGTCTTTCAGGCGAACCTTCAAGAGGCGGAAACGTTCCCATGATTGCTGCACCAGCCCCAGGAGCCGTTGCCGCAGAGCCCCGGCCAGGCGTTGCACGTTAAGGTGCAACTCTTCCTGGCGCGGCACGACCAATTCAGCCGCGGCCGAGGGCGTGGGGGCCCGCAGGTCGGCCACAAAATCGGCTATGGTAAAATCGATTTCGTGTCCCACCGCGGAAATTACCGGAATGGCGGAATGAAAAATGGCCCGGGCCACCTTTTCTTCGTTAAAGGCCCATAAATCCTCGATGGAGCCGCCGCCCCGGGTGAGAATGAGGACATCCAGGTCCGGCAGGGTGTTCAGGGTTTCAATGGCCGCGGCGATCTCATCCCCAGCACCCTGCCCCTGCACCCGCACGGGGTAAATCAGCACCTCGATATTGGGAAAGCGGCGGTTGAGGATCTGCAAAAAGTCCTGGATGGCGGCGCCGCTGGGAGAAGTCACCACTGCCAGCCGCCGGGGCAGGAAGGGTATGGGTTTCTTGTGGCGGGCCTCAAAAAGACCCTCGGCGGCCAAGCGGTTTTTCAGGTCTTCGAAGGCCTGGGCCAAGGCCCCCATGCCCAGGGGCTCGACATAATCCACGAGAAGCTGATACTCGCCCCGAGGTTCGTAAACCGTGAGCTGCCCCCGGCAGATGATTTTCAGGGAATCAGCCGGCTTAAAACGCATGGCCTGAAAATAACTGCGAAAAATTACCACTCGCACCTGGCTGGCCTGATCCTTGAGGGAGAAGTAACAGTGCCCGGAATGAGGCGACCTCAGATTAGACACCTCGCCGCTGACCCAGACCAGAGGAAACTCCTCTTCCAGCCGGTTTTTTATCATCCGGGTCAGATCCGTGACCGAGTAAATGCGAGGAAATTCAAACATCATGTCCGGGGGCGTCAGCCATATTCTAGAATGTTAAATACTAACACAGATATAAATATCAGGCAATCAATTTTCATGGTGGCCGGGAGGCGGAAAATTCCTTGGCGATTTCCTCAAAATTTGATATGAATAGAAGTAATTAGGAGACGGAGGCATACACATGTTCCAACTTGGCGACTTGGCTGTATATCCGGCCCATGGCGTTGGGGTGATCGAATCAATCGAAGATAAGGAGATCTCAGGAAATCATCAGACATTTTACATTATGCGGATATTAGACAACAACATGATCATCATGATTCCCACCCGCAATGCCGCCAACGTCGGCTTGCGGAACATCATCGACGGCCAGGCGGTTACCAATATTTATGAAATTTTAGCCAAAAAAGACAGAGTGGTGGAGCACCAGACCTGGAACCGGCGTTATCGAGATTACATGGAGAAAATCAAGACCGGCTCACTTTTTCACGTGGCCGAGGTGTTACGCGACCTGACCCTGTTAAAATTAGATAAGGATTTGTCTTTCGGGGAGCGTAAGATGCTGGACACCGCCAAGAACCTGTTAGTTAAAGAGCTATCCATTGCGGAAAAAAAAGAAGAAGATAAAATTGAAGAAAAGATAAACACTTTGCTGGATCTAACTTCCATAAGTTAACGGGCCTCAGCCCGATGCTTCTAAAACCTGTGTCGCCGGAGAAACAGAGGTGATCGAGGTTGTTTAACAGAATTCTTGTGGGAGGGGTATTAGGAAGTATTTGTGCAGTCAGCGGTTATCTGATCGGAAGTCAGATCCCGAACCTTAACGGGCAGTGGTGGGCCGGTTGGGCCGGAGGGGCCATCGGGTTGTTCGTTGCCCTGCTCACCCTGCAGGTGGAACAGGTCATCAAGCGGGTGCCGTTAAAAACGATTATCGGAGGCACCCTGGGCCTGCTCACCGGTCTGGGCATAGCCAAATTGGCCAGTTATCCTTTTGACCAATATTTAGAACTGCCAAATCTCCAAATCCCCTTATATATTTTCTTTTCAGCGATTTTCGGCTACATCGGCTTGATGCTGGGCGGCAAGAAGATGGACGAGATTGCCTCGCCGCATTTTCTCGAAGGACCGAAAAATCTCCGCCATCTGCCGAAGTTACTGGATACCAGCGTCATTATTGACGGCCGCATCGCCGACCTGTGTGAGACCGGGTTCCTTGAGGGAACCTTGATTGTTCCCAAATTTGTCCTGAAAGAGCTGCAGTACATCGCCGATTCTCCCGATGATTTAAAGAGGTTGCGGGGGCGCCGGGGTCTGGACATCCTGCAGCGGATTCAGAAGCAGAACCGGCTTAGGGTGGAGTTTTTGGACACGGATATCGACCGCATGGACGTGGACTCCAAGCTCGTGGAATTAGCCCTCAAAATGCATGCCAAGATTGTCACCAACGATTTCAATCTCAGCAAGGTGGCCCAGTTGCGGGGCATCGAGGTGCTGAACATCAACCATCTGGCCAATTCCCTGAAATCTGCCGTATTGCCCGGAGAGATGATGCAGGTGCAGATCCTCCGGGAAGGCAAGTCCCAGGGGCAGGGTATCGCCTACATGGATGACGGCACCATGGTAGTGATTGAAAATGCCCGCCAATTCATCGGCAAGGAAGTGAATGTGGCAGTCACCAGCGTCTTGCAGACTACTGCCGGGCGCATGGTCTTTACTGAAATCCGGGAGGACGGCAACGTCCCCATCCGCTCGTAATTTCCCCTACCATGACCCAAGTAGCCCTGTGCAGCGGGGCCGAAGATCAGGGGAGCCGGCTGGATCAATTCCTGGTGCAGAAACTCCCTTCTTTTTCCCGGGCCCGGGTGCAGAAGTGGATCAGGTCCGGTCTGGTCCGGGTTAACGATCAGGAGCGCTCCGCTAATTACCGGTTGCGCCCGGGCGACCGGCTGGTCTGCACCATACCGGAAGTTCAGCCCTGGCATCTGGCCCCGGAGGCCATCCCCCTCGATATCCTCCATGAAGACGAGGACCTGGTGGTTCTCAATAAACCCCCGGGATTAACGGTGCATCCCGGTGCAGGCCAGACCACCGGCACCCTGGTGAACGCCCTTCTGCATCACTGTCCGGACCTCCAGGGCATCGGCGATGTGCAGCGCCCGGGACTGGTGCATCGCCTGGACAAGGACACCAGCGGCATCATCATTGTGGCGAAGACCGAAGCGGCCCACCGCTTCCTCTTGGGGGAGTTCAAGGACCGCCGGGTGGACAAAAAATATCTTGCCCTGGTCTGGGGCAGATTACCTGAGAAACAGGGGGACATTAGAACTCAGATCGGCCGGCATCCTTCCCAGCGCTATAAAATGGCGGTAA
>VGSX01000135.1 GCA_016874895.1 Deltaproteobacteria bacterium | reverse complement strand
CCCAGCTTTTCATTACCCACAACTCTTTATCACCCTGATATCAATTAAATTATCCCCTCTCCTTCTTGGGGGAGAGGGTTAGGGTCAATGCTGTTGACTTAAGGAGTTCCACCCCTTTTGTCATCCTGAGCCGCCCCCGGCGGCGAAGGATCTAACCTATCATGACCAGTTAGATTCTTCGCTTCGCTCAGAATGACAAAAAGAAAGCTCCCTGCTTAATTCAACAGCATTGAGGGTCAGGTTGAGGGGGGATTATTTATCCGCCACGCCCAGGGTGAGGGTGGCCAAGTACCTGTTCTCGTCGCATTCCGCCTGATCATGATAGGGGGTCTTGTGGGAGGCGATGAGCAGCCACCGGCCGGGTTTGTCCGGTTTCAGGGTGAACTCCCCTTTGGCATCGGTTTTGCTCGTGAAAGCAAAGGGATTTTGGGGGTCGGCCCAGTGCTCGTGGGTAACCTTGATCTCCGCCTCGGCCAGGGGCTGCCCCTGGAAAATGACCCGCACCGGGAACTCTGCTCCCACTTTCAGGCCGGTGGTGGCTTTCAGGGGGATTACCTCCAGGCTGCTCTGGACGCTGCGGTCGAATCCCCGGGGTTGGCCGCCGGCGCTGACCAGGGTTTTGCCGGCAAAATCAAAGCGGAAACACAGGTTGGCGTCGGGCACCTCTTTTTTACTCTGCATTTTCATGCCCTCGGCGGTGCGGCTGACAAATCCCGGCAGCATCTGGGCCACCACCGCATAGGTCCCGGCAGCCGCGGGAGTAAACTCATACTTTACCTGCGAGAGCTTTTGCACCGGCACTTCTTTCCCATCCGGGCCTAAGACCTTGATAAATTGCAGCCGTTCGGCCTTGATCTCCTCGTCCCGGGGAAACTTGTGCCCGAAGCCGATCTCCACCGGCACCGGTTTCCCCACCTCGGTAACGGTCTGCTCCGGCAACAGCCAGAACAGGTGCGCCTGGGAGGTTGCCGGCAGGCATAATGCCAGGGCTAAAATCAAAACGAGCCAAGGGGTTTTCATATTCATCCTCTCTAAACGAAAATTCAATAGATAAAAATCTCACCGCAGAGACGCGGAGGACACTGAGAAAGGGAGAATGTTGGCAACCCACCCCTCTGCCATCATTAATCAACCTCTGCGCTCTCTGCGTCTCTGCGGTGAAAAAAAGCAATCCCAGTTTCTCTCCGGCCGCTTCCCGGCCCAGGGCTTATTCTTCTAACACGAAAGCAGGTCCGGTCAAACTTCTGCCCACTATAATCATCCCCATCCACTTTTCCTGTTGGTCCACCTTGGACAGGATATCGTTCAAGGTGCCTTTGACCACCCTTTCCTTCTCCGGATAGCCGGCATAGTAGACCACGGCGATGGGCAGGTCAGCGGGGTTATATTTTTTCAAGGTTTCCACCAATTCCCCCATTTTATCCAGCCCCATGTAAAAAACCAGGGTCCCCGGATACTTGGCCAGGTCCCGGGCCAGATCGTCCCGGTCCTGTTTCCCGAAAAAGGAAAAGGGGGCGGTCTGCATCACGTATCGGGCTCCGGCGCCGCTGCTTTGCCGTTTCAGAGCCGCGAAGGAAGCGGTCATGGCCCCGATGCCAGGGACGATCTCGACCTGGTCATCGCTCATCCCCTCCAGGAGCCAGAACCCCCGGCTATACACCGTGGGGTCGCCCCCGTCCAGCAGGACGATGTTCTTCCCTTGGGCTAACTGGGCCTGGAGCTTTTTCACGTAGTCATCCCGCTCTTTGGCTTTCTGGGCCACAATGGCCTGGCGCTCTTCCGGCTTGAAAGTATGCAGATCCCGCATCCAGATCTTGCCCTGGTGCATCCACAGGTCCTTCCAGGGGTCCTCCACCGGTTTGCCTTCGATATACTCGGCCACTTTCCTGGCCGCCTCCGGATGGGACAGCACCAGATCGGCCTTTTGCATGGTCTCGATGGCCTGCAAGGTTAGATACTTGGGATCCCCCGGACCGGTGCTCAGCAGATAAAACTTTCCGGCCGTTGCGGCCAGGCCCGGGACTGGCCCTAAGACCACCAGTAGCCCGAGGATTAGACCCATTACCCACAGTTTTTTAACCACCATACATCACAGCTCCTTTTTTGCTTGCATCGAATCAGGTAATCGGCGGGAGGCGCTCCGCTTTCCCGCCCTACATTACTTTCTCGCGCCCAGGTTGTACTCGGGCACGTTTGAGCTTCATTTGGTTCTAATACCGCAGTTGCAGCCCGCCGTAGAACGTCTGGGTGGGCATGGGGAAGCCGTAGCTTTCCTGGTATTTGACCCCGAAGAGGTTATCCACACCCACGTAAAGAATACCCGTGAAGCCCTGCCAGTTGGCCACCGGATAGCGCCCTTCCATGCCAGTGGTCACAAAACCCTTCATAGGATTGTAGGTGACCCCGGTGATGACATTCCTTTGCACCGTGACCTGTGCCTCCGAACGTTTGGACACCATGCGGAGATAGATTTTGGCTTCGGCGCCGTTGTCGCCCCGGTAGCGCAACCCTAAATTGGCCTTGTGCTCCGGCAGTTCGGTCAGCCGGTTCACCGTGAGCCCCAGGGGGTCGCCCCCGGCCGCGGTCTGTTGATAGGTGTAGTTGGCCCAGGCCGTCAGGTTATACGGCAGAGGCAGGCTGCCCTCCACCTCCCCGCCCCGCAACTGCACCAGGTCCATATTGTAAATCACCCGGCTGGGGGCAAAGCCGAAGACCGTGCGGATATAATTATTGATGTCGTAATAATAAGTGCGCAGCCGCAGTTGCGCTCCCCAGGGGAGTTGCTGGGTGACCCCGGCTTCATACTGCATGCCGAATTCCGCCGACAGGTAGGGAGAACGCAGCGGCGACTGATAGCCCGCTCCGAACCAGTAGTTTTCCGGCAGGGTGGGGAATCGGGTGACGTAGTTGGTGGACAGATAGGCCTCCGTGGTCTCCGTGGGCCGGAGGGTCAGGGTGCAGCGGGGTCCCAGGGCATCCAGACGGTTCCCCGGCACAAAGCCCCCGGCCCCGATGGTGGTGACCGGCTGGGCCGCGGCGTCATAGTAGTCATAACGCAGGCCCAGATAGAGTTCCGCATATTTCCCCAAAGGTATGGCCGCGTCCAGAAAGCCGCCGTGGGTCTTTAAGGCGTTGCGCGGCCCGGAGCTGCCTGTGGGGAGGACCCGGAAATAGGCGGGATCCAGAAAATTATAGGAGGTCTGGCCATAACCGGCATAAGTGCCCTCCAGGCCGAAACCCATACGGACCATATGCGGCGTCTGGCGCACCTTCAGGTTCCAGCCCCAGGTATCCTCGTCCCAACTGTCGCGTTTGCCGATGATCAGGCTCGGGTTGTTCAAGGCATAAATGGTATCATTGCGGGTTGCCTGGAAATAAAAGAGCCTGAAGGCCGCCTCCCCTTCCCAGAACTTCTGCTTGGCCTCCAGGTCCCATTCCCAGCGCTGCGTCTTGGAATAGCTGTTATCCCCGAAAAAGAACCCCCCCGGTCCCGGGACGCCACCGTCTCGATACTGCACCGGCGGGCCATAGAGACCGTCGGCATCACTGGCCGGATAGTTGGGGTTGAAAAACGGGGAGGTAGGTTGGTTGTAAACGATCCAGCCGGTTTCCTGGGTAATGTAGCGAACCGCCCCGGTGAGGCTCAACTCGAAGGGAAAGTTATAAGTCAGGCTGGTGTTTACATTGATGCGGTCCCGCACGAAGTTATTCCGCAAATAGCCGTCAGTTTCGCCGTAACTTACTCCCAGGGAGTACTCCACCGGCCCCTTGCTCCCGGTGTGCAGCAGGCGGTAATTCTGGGTGTTCCAACTGCCCCAGTAGGTGTCGAGATAGAGTTTGGGTTCCTTGGTGCCCCGTTGGGTGTTGATTATGATCACCCCGCCCAGGGTATTGGCGTATTCCGCGGTGAGCCCGCCCCGGATGATCTCCAGCCGTTCCAGGTCCGCCGGGGTGATGGTGGACCAGTCCACGAAAAAGCCGCCCTTGACTCCGGCCCCTTTAAAGGTACGACCGTTCAGGTAGACCTGATACCTGGACTCATCGAAACCCCGCAGGGTCAGTTGCCGGCTTCGCACCCCCAGGAAAGACCTGCGGGTCATGTCGACGCCGGCTTGCCCCTCCAGGTAGCCCGGCAGGTTCATGGACGGGCCGATGCTGATGTCCTCCTTGGTCACCACGCTGCTGGTAGCTGCCTTCTCTTTGTGGGCCAACACGTCGATCTGCGGAATTTTTTCAGCTTTCTCGGGGACCTCGGCTTTAATCACCTCTTCTTCCGAAGCCACTTCCTCCTGGGCCAATGCCGCCACCCCCAATAAAACCATCCCCAAGGCGGTGCAGAGCATGATTTTCCCCCAACTCCTCAAACTCATCTCCCCATCTCCTCTCCTTGTCAGAAGTCAACTGTTCATTTTTTTGACAACAGACCCCGACTCTGGTAGAAAAGCAGCAGGGGTTTCGTCCATTCGTGACCTGGATCTCCTGAAGGCGGCTTTTCCTTCCCCGGGGAGCCGCCTTTATTTTGGCCGCAACAACGTGATTAATTTCACAATGCTCAAATAAAAAAACCACGACAGGGCATTTGCCTAAATGGCACCTTCGTGGTCCGTTGTTCCGTGATATTTTTAACTGTTTGATTAAAAGGTTAAGAAGTTCATCTTCTTAGATTGGCATCTTTTTTATCATAGGTTTATAGGGTTGTCAAAAAAATTCGCATCCCTCCCGAAGGAACGGACCTGTGCGCCCGGTCCAAAAAAGCGTCACCCTCGTGACCGAATGCACCTTGGGCACGAGGGTGAAAAACGCCCACTATCCGCATCTGTCAAGATCGGGGCCCCTTGCCGCCCAACTGGTTCAACCCGATGAGGAAACGGGCCGCCCGCCAGCCCAGTTCGGCCAGCTTGCTCTGCAGGCTGCGGTGATAATAGCTCTCCAGGAAGTTCACCAGGTAGCTCAGGAGAACGAAAAAGGCGGTCAGAACCAGAAGGTTTTCCAGACCATCACCCCCCATGATACCAAAAAAGACTTCTTCGCTTTTGGCCACCAGGAAGGCGAGAAACAAACGCAAAAAGAAATTAAACACGATTTTCATAAAAGTTACGTAGGACCCGTCAGCACTTTAATGAAAAGCGAAAAATGCTGATAGGGGGATATACCGCCAAAAAATATTTTTGTAGGGACGAGACATATCTCGCCCCTACACCCTTAAGGTGACGGCTGAACGTCTCCAGAAACGGCTATTCCTCTTCTTCCTCTTCCTGGGGCTTGAGGTGGTCGGGGATGATGGCCATGTGGATAATCAACGGCTTCAGGAAGCTCCATTTGATGCCTATTTCATAGACCTCTTCCAGGTCCCGGATGGCATCCCAGCAGTTGTGGCAGGGGGCGATGACCAGCTTGGCGCCGGTGGCCAGGATCTGATCCCGTTTGACCTTCATGCCGGTATTGCGCTGTTTCCGGTACAGGCCGATGCCGTTCATGCCGCCGCCGCCACCGCAGCAGAAATTGTGTTCTTTATTGGGCTTCATTTCAATCAAATAGCCCGGCTCGACGATGTAGCTTAAAATCTCCCGGGTGATATCCTTGAGGCCGTAATTGCGGACGTAGTTGCAAGAGTCCTGCAGGGTCACCGGCACTTTGATCTTTTTGGCCGGATCGATCTTGATCTTGCCCAAACGCAGGGCCTCGGCCAGCCATTCGGTGTAGTGCAGGTAAGGCACCGGCGGCCGGCCGTCCTCCCGGCCCACCCAGTAGGGACCTTCGATGATCGTCGCCCGGTGGGCGTGGCCGCACTCGGTCCCCATGACCCGCTTGGGCTTGAGCCGTTCGATGGCGTCGTAGACTGTCTGGACCTGCATCTTGCAGCCTTCCCAGTCCCCGGCGAACATGGTCAAGGAGGTCTGCTCCCAGCCGGTGCTGGGGACGGTCCAGTTTTCCCCGGCGATATGGAACAAGATGGCCGCCTCGGCAATGTCCTCGGGATAGTGCTTGGGCTCCCGGGCATTGACGGTGTAGAGAATGTCGGCTCCTTCTTTATCCACGGGGATTTCCAGTCCCGGCCACTCATCCTGCTGCTCCTCGGCCATCCACTCGCAGGTTTCCACCCAGTCCTCCGGGGTAACGTCCATCTGGGCCCGAAAGACCCGATGCATCCCGGAACCGATCTTCATTTCCCAGGGCACGAACCCCTGGGAAAAACACAGGCCCCGGAGGTAACTGAACATGACGCCCATGTCGATGCCGTAGGGGCAGAAAGAGCCGCAGCGGTTGCAGCAGGTGCATTTGCCCCAGGCCGTGTCCATGCAATAGCGCATGTGGGCATTGTCTACGTTACCGTTCTTTTTAACGATTTCCCCCAGGGTAGTCAGGATTTTATAGGACGGCACCTGGGTGGGGTCCCGCCGGTTGGCCAGGTAAAAAAAGCAGGAGTCGGCGCATAAGCCACAGTGGGCACAGATTTCCAGCCAGGTCCGGATCCGGGACTTGCAGGTGTCCTGCAGGGATTTTTGCAGCTTCTCGACGTCCACATCGAGTTCTTGCATTTCCTGATAATATTGCTTGCCCCCCTTGTCCCCGAGAACAGCATCCAGATGTTCCTTGGTGTTGATGGGGGTGCGATTGCAAAGGATTCCTTCGGGCATAAATCGTAACTCCTTCTAGGGTTGCTGACCTCTTTCATGCCGACAACCACGTGCACGAAGCTATGGCATTGTAAGATAGCTTTTATTATCTAATAATATAATACCATATTTTTTACCACGCAAACCCCCCCTTGGCCTTGACAGCGCGTTTGATGCCGAAATCCATGCCGATCTGGGCCCGGGAGAGGAAGTAGCCCACCACATGGAAAAGTTTGGTAAAGGGGATGGCGATGAGCAGGAGCTCCCCGCTGAGGATGTGGGTGTAGAGCCAGAAGGTGTTGTCCCCCCACTGATGCACCACGAGGAACCCGGAAACAAAGGGGGTCACGGTTAGCAGGAGCAGGGCATAGTCATAAAGGGTGGTGAGAATCCGGACCTCGGGCAGGGCGAAACGCCGGATGGCGATCAAGACCGTGGCGATCAAGACGCCGATGGTGAGGACGTCGGCCACCCACATGGGGATGGTGGGCCAATTGATCCCCCAGCGCTCCTCCATAATGATGGCGTGCCCCAGGAGAAACAGGGGCGTCACCACCACCCCGACATGGAACACGAAGAAAATGATGGTGTATAACGGCTTGGCCCGCCAGCCGTGGGAACCGAAGGGTATCAGCCAGTGGATGATGGAGCTGAGGGCCCCTTTGATCCCCAGCCCCGGATAAGCCCGGTAGGCCACCCGGTCCAGGCGCCAGTCCAGACCCCGGATGTAGAGCACCGTGCGGACGCCCAGACCGACGAAGAAGACGATGAAGCTCAGCCACAGCAGGGGGCCGGTAATAAAATTATACATGGTGTCATCCTCCCAACCGCCTCTCGGCGGCCCTCAACAGGGCAGCATGATGTAGCCGCTAAGCGGGCCTTTGGCGCTATTTGATTTCCTTGTCCTCATCCCGGCCGGTGATGAACAGCCAGAAACCCAGGGTGCCCAGGATTACCGCTCCCATGAGATAATAGACGGCCCCCTTGGTGAAGAGCTGGAAGTCATACAGGGTATAGAACTCGTTCATGGCCCCTCTCCTTAATGTCCCCAGGTCTGGGGGTGTGGTTTCGGTTCATGTTCGTGCAATTCCAGGGGCTCATGCTCCTTAAAGTCCGGGTGCTCATAGAAGATAGGCATCCGGGAGGCGATGAACCGGAAGACCAGAATCCCAATGGTAACAACGAATACCGAAATGATTATTTCCATGACGCTGGGGAAGTAGCGCTCCGCCCAGGGCAGGTGCCAATTGAAAGCCACCTGGGAAACGTTAAAGCGGTTTAACACGATTCCCAGGACTGTCAGCACTGCGGTCCAGCGGATGAGGGGCAGGTTACGTTCCCGCACCCCGATGGCAAAGAGCAGGGCCGGCAGGGCCACGAAACCAAACATCTCGATCATGAACCAGGTGCCGTAGCCCGTCAGCAGATACTCCCACGTGTTGTCCATGGTGAGGCCCACGACCTTGAGGAAAAAGTAAGCCACCAGCACCATGGCCGCGCCCTTGGCAAAACCGTAGGTGACGCCGTCGTGTTCGCCCAGGTAGGTCGCATCCATCTTGTGATGCATATAGTGGTGCGACAGGGTCCCCTCGAAGATGACCATGGACAGGCCCGCGGCAATACTCGAGATGAAGAAAAAGAGCGGAATATAGGAGGAATACCACAGGGGATGCATTTTTGACGGGGCAATGAGGTACAACGCCCCCAGGGAACTCTGGTGCATGGTGGACAGCACCACCCCGAAGATGGTGAGGGCCAAGGTCATCTTGACGATGATGTCCCGGGGTTTCCTGATGCCCAGCCACTCCAGGGCTGAGGGCACCCACTCGATGAACAGGGTGATGAGATATAAAAAGACGCACAAACCCACTTCAAAGAGCACCGAAGTGGGGCCGGACTGCACAAAGAAGGGATACGGCAGCCGCCACGGGCGGCCCACGTCGTAATGCAGGGCAAAGACCACCAGGGCGTAGCCCAGGAAGGCCGTCAGGATGGCCGGCCGCACGGCTGAGTGGTAGCGCTTCAGCCCGAACACGTAGCAGGCCGCCGAAGTAGTATATCCCCCGGCCGCCAGGGCCACACCGCAGAGCAGGT
>VGSX01000134.1 GCA_016874895.1 Deltaproteobacteria bacterium | reverse complement strand
AGGACCATGTCCCGGACCAGGGTTTTTTCCTGCTCCCCGAAGAAACCGGCTATTTCTCTTTCCCGGCCTTCGTATTCGGGGCCCAGGGCCGCGATTACTTCCTGGAGGCTGTTTTCCAGGGTCTGATGGCGCAGCTTTTTCTCGGCCACCGCCACCGCCTGGAGGATTTTTTCCCGGCTTAACTCCGCCACCCTGGCTTTCAGCTCCTCATCCACCGCAACTTCTGGAATGGGCTTTTTGGGTTTCCCCACCTCGGCCTGCATCCGTTCCTGGAGCTCCAGGATGGGTTGGATATGGGCATGGGCGGTGTACAGGGCTTCCAGGATGTCGTCTTCGGAGGCCAGGGCCGCGCCGCCCTCCACCATGACCAGGGCGTCTTTGGTGCCGGCCACGATGAGATTAAGGGTGCTTTCCTTAAGCTGGCAGAAGGTGGGATTGACCACCAGGTCGCCCCCGAGTTTGCCCATGCGCACTGCGGCAATGGGGCCCCGGAAGGGGATATCGGAGATGGCCAGGGCAGCCGAGGCGCCATTTAAGGCAATGATATCAGGATCATTTTCCGTATCCACGGACAGAACCGTGGCGATGATCTGCAGCTCGTGGTAAAAGCCCTTGGGAAAGAGCGGGCGGATGGGCCGGTCGATTAAGCGGGAGGTCAACGTCTCCTTTTCACTGGGACGTCCGATTTCCCGGCGAAAAAATCCCCCCGGAATCCGGCCGGCGGCATAAGACATTTCCAGATAGTCCACGGTAAGGGGGAGGAAATCGATGCCTTCCCTGAGGCGGTCGGACGCAACGGCAGTTACCAGCACCCCGGTTTCGCCATAGCGGGCAAAGACGGCGCCGCTGGCCTGCCCCGCCATTTTACCGGTTTCAAAGGTCAGAACTCTTCCTCCGACCTCTACTTCAAAGGTTTTTGGCATAATAATTATATAGGCCTCCTGTAGGGTCAATCGTTAGCGCCGCAAGCCTAAGGTGTCAATAAGACTGCGGTAACGATCGATATCTTTTTTCTTTAAGTAATTCAGCAACCGCCGGCGCTGGCCCACCAGTTTGATGAGCCCCCGGCGGGAGTGATGATCCTTGGCGTGGGTCTTGAAGTGATCGGTGAGATAACTGATGCGTTCGCTCAGGATGGCCACCTGGACCTCGGGAGACCCGGTATCGGCTTCGTGCAGGCGGAAGCGGTTAATGATATCACTCTTTTTTTCAACGGTTAATGCCACTTTTTACCTCCTCGGGATGACAATGAAATCTTTGTGATGCCCTAGATATGCTTATAGTCGGCCACCGCCCGGCCGGCTCAGGAGTTGAACCCCCGCACCGGCTGCAGGCGGGTCCCCTGCAGGTCGTCCACCAGGACGGCCACGGCCACCAAGGTCTGCTGCCAGACAACCTTCAGATGTTCCCCCGGTTTTGCCCCTAGGTCCTCACCGGCCAGGGGGAGGCTTCTCCCCTGCCGGACCTGCGCCGCCTCTGTGGCCCCCATTTGCAGGGTGGGCAGGTGGGGCAGGCAATCCGCCAGGGGGATGAGATGCTCCCAGAGCTTTTCCGGGGTTTGTTCATCCGGCCGGGCCGGCAGACTCATCGCCTGGTCCAGGGTAAAAGGTCCCACCCGGAGGCGCTGGAGGGCCTGGAGATAAGCGCCGCAGCCCAATTCCCGGCCCAGATCCGCGGCCAGGGTGCGGATATAGGCCCCCTTGGAACAGGTAACCCTGAAGGTGACCTCGGGGAGCTGCAAGGATTCCAGGGTCAGGTCCATGATGGTGATCTTGCGGGGCGGGACCTCCACGGCAATTCCCTGCCGGGCATACTGATACAAGCGGCGTCCCTGAAAATGCAGGGCCGAAAACAAAGGGGGGGTTTGCCATTGCTCGCCCACGAAGGTAGCCAGGGTCCGGGCAATGACCTCCGCAGAGGGCAGCGGGGCATTGCTGGCAGTGAGTGTCCCGGTACTGTCCTGGGTGTCGGTCTGGGCTCCCAGAAAAACGGTGGCCCGATAGGTCTTGGGTTGTTCCAGGAGAAAAGGCGTCAGCTTGGTGGCTTCGTTCAGGCACAGGGGCAGGACGCCCACCGCGAAAGGATCCAGGGTGCCCAGGTGGCCGATTTTCTTCACCTGGAGTAATCGCCGGACCGTTTTAACCACGCCAAAAGATGAAGGTCCGGCCGGTTTATCGACAACGATGACCCCGTGCAACGACGGCTTCATGATGATCCCTGCGAATCATCGGAGGGTGGCGTCTCTTTGGACAATTGCCGCAGGAGGTGCGCCACCCGCTCGCCCCGCTGCCAGGATTCGTCCAGCTGGAAAGTTAATTCCGGCATCACCCGCAAGATATGTTCTTCGGCCAGTTCCTGCTTGATGAAGCCGGCGGCTTTGTGCAGGGCTTTTTGCAGGAGGCGGACTTCCGTCTCCTGGCCCCGGGTGAGATAGAATATTTTGGCCCGCCGCAGGTCGTCGCTGACTTCCACACCGGTGATGGTGATATCCTGCAATCGGGGATCCCGGCTTTTATGCAACAAGATCAGGGCGATCTTCTCCCGCAGGACTTCCCCGACGCGATCACGTCTTTTATGGTGGCTAAGCATTTGTTGCTGATGCGGCGCTGGGAGCGAGCTCATTACCAGTGCCAGAATTCCACTCTGGAATCCACCACCTGCGCCACATGCTGTTCCTCTATAAATTGAATAATTTTATTGACCCGGGCGTCTAACACCTGGGAGTCGTTGCTCACCAGGGCCATGCCGAGCTGGGCTTTTTGCCATAAGTCGTGGTCGTCCACTTCGGCCACGGCAGCCTCGAAACGGTTCCTGATTTTCTCGATGATGCCTTTGATCACCTTGCGTTTGCCCTTGAGGGAGTGGTTATCCGGCAGATGCAGGGTGATGCGGGCCAGGGCGACGATCATGGCCGAAAAAAGACGCTAGTCCGCTCGGCTGCCGGCGGGTTCCAGATGGGGTTTGACTTCCTGCATCTGGTAGATCTCCAGGATGTCCCCCGGCTGCAACTCATTGAACTTATCCAGGCCCACCCCGCATTCGTAGCCGGCCTGCACTTCTTTGACATCATCCTTAAATCGCTTCAGAGAGCCGATTTTTCCTTCGTACAAGACCTTGTCCTGGCGCTTGACCCGCACCAGGGCGTTGCGCTCCACCTTGCCATCCAACACGTAAGAGCCGGCGATAGTCCCGATTTTGGAAATGCTGAAGACCTGGCGGACCTCCACCCGGCCCAGGGGACGCTCTTCGAAGACCGGCTCCAGCATCCCTTCCAGGGCGGAATGCACGTCGTTGATCAGGTTATAGATGACATCATAAAACCGCACATCCACCTGTTCCTGTTCGGCCAGAGACTGGGCCTTGGGGTTGGCCCGGACATTAAAACCGATGACGATGGCATTGGAGGCGGAGGCCAGCATAATGTCGGTTTCGGTGATATCCCCGGCGCCGGTATGAATGATATGGACCTTGATGTCCTTGTTGCCCAGTTCCGTGAGGGCCTGGGTCAGGGCCTCGATGGAGCCCTGGACATCGGCTTTCAGGATAAGGTTAAGCTCTTTGACCATCCCTTCCCGGAAGCGTTCATAGAGCTTTTCCAGGGTGACCTTGCTGAGACGGGCCATGGCGGCTTCCCGCTGTTTCTGTTGCCGCATCTGGGCCACCTGCTTGGCGACCCGCTCATTTTCCAGGACGATGAACTCATCCCCGGCCTGGGGGACGCCACTGAAACCCTGCACCTCCACGGGGATGGCGGGGGCGGCCCGCTCCACCCGCTCCCCCCGGTCATCGAACATGGCCCGCACCCGACCGTATTCCAGGCCGCAGACAAAGACATCACCGGTTTTGAGGGTCCCGGCCTGGACCAGGACCGTGCCCACGGCGCCCCGTCCTTTATCCAGCTTGGCTTCGATGATGCGGCCGCGGGCCAGGGTGTCAGCCGGGGCCTGGAGCTCCAGAATTTCCGACTGCAGCAGGATTTTTTCCAGCAGTTCGTCGATGCCGATAATTTTTTTTGCCGAAATTTCGGCATATTGGACATCGCCGCCCCATTCTTCGGGGACCACCCCGCGCTCAGCCAACTCCCGTTTTACCCGGTCGGGATTGGCGTCCGGTTTGTCGATCTTATTGACCGCCACCACCAGGGGGACGCCGGCGGCCTTGGCGTGATTAATGGCCTCCAGGGTTTGTGGCATGACCCCATCGTCGGCCGCCACCACCAGGACAACAATATCCGTTACCTGGGCGCCCCGGGCCCGCATGGCGGTGAAGGCTTCGTGGCCGGGGGTGTCCAGGAAGATGACGTCTCCCCGATCCAGGGAAACATGATAGGCGCCGATATGCTGGGTGATGCCGCCGGCCTCCCGGTCGATGATCCGACTCTGCCGGATGGCGTCCAGCAGCGAGGTTTTGCCATGATCCACATGGCCCATGATGGTGACCACAGGGGGACGGTCCCGCAGCTCCAAAGCTTCCTGGGGCGGTAAACCCAGGATATCCTCTTCCAGGAGGACGGACCGTTCTGCTTCGTAACCGAACTCCCCGGCCACCAAGACCGCGGAATCATAATCCAGGGGCTGGTTTATGGTGGCCATGATGCCCAGGCCCATGAGCTTTTTGACCAGCTCGCTGAACTTGATGCCCATCTTTTTGGCCAATTCGCCCACGGTGATGGAGTCGCCCACCTTGATGCGCCGTTTGATGGCCTTGGGCACGGTTAATTCGGTTTTGCCCATCTTGCGGACGCCTTTTTTGACGCCCTTCTTTTTGAGGGCCGCAACGCTTTCGGCCTCTTTACCGGCATAGAGTTCGGCGCCTTCCCGGATTTCCTTTTTGCGGAAAGCTTTTTTCTTGGCGTCTTCTTCGCTGGTGCCCGTTTTCTTGGCCCGTTTTTTCTTGACCTTGACCTTTTTATCGTCCTTTTCCGGTGCGGCCGCGGGTTTTTCTTCCCGGGTTTTGGCAACCTCAATGACCCGGGGGGCCTTCCGGGCAGGTGCAGCCGCCGGAGCCTCGGGTTTAGCTTCCGGCTCGGGCTTCCCGCCGGAGACGGGCAAACTGATGATTCGGGCCGGGGTTTCCTTTTTGGCCCTTTTGGCTTTCTGCCGTCTCAGGGCCGTGGACGCATCAGGAGTTTTGGCTTCCCCGGCAATCTCTCCTTTATCAGAGACACCTGGACCTTCGGCCGGTTCCCCGGCCCCAGGGGGGGCCTTGGCGTCAAGGGTCGGTTCGATGGGCCCGGCGGCGGTCGGAGTTGTGGCCTCGGCCGTTTCCACCGGACTGGGACTGGCAGCCTGAACCTCGGGGACGGTATCCACAGGAGGAGTAGAACTGATCGCGGTCACGGGTTTGGCAGTGGGGACCGGCGCCGGAGTTTCGGGCAGAGCAATAATTCTGGCAGGCTTTTCAGCCGCTTTGCGCCTTTTCAGGGGGGACACCAGCGGCTTGCCAGATTTTGGCGGCGCGGCTGCAGCTTCCGCCTTCGGACCGGGGGGTAATTCAGTGCGGGCCTGGAGGGTTGGCGCCGTTCCCGAGCCATTTTCCGGTGAGGCCGCCGGCGCCGGGGGCTTTTCTGGGGCCAGCTTGGGTCTGGCCATGGCCCTCCGGCGTTTTATGTGGGTACCCACCCGTTGTTCCTCAACCAGAGGCCCAGTTTTAGCTAGCATTTCACGAGCCCGCGCCACGTCGCCGGATTCAATGGAACTGAGGTAATTTTCCACCTCGATATTTAATTCCCGCAGACGCAGGATGAGTTCTTTAACATCCAATTTGAATTCTTTAGCTAAATGTGAAACCCTGGTCTTGGCCATAAATTATCATATCCTTGTGGCATATTCAGGTTAAAGGTGATCGCTTGGCTCATTGCCCGAGTCCGGCACATTCTCAGGCCTGATCGGCATCTAAAACGGCCTCGCCGGCTTCCTGACTTTCAGGCTCGGCGACCGGCGGGGAGGCGATATTTTCCTCGCCGGACCCGAGCACCCCCTGGGCTGAGGCCAAAATCTGGAGTGCCTTTTTTTCGGTGAGGCCGCTTATGTTCAATAAATCTGCGACAGTGGCGCCGGCCACATCTCTGGCCGAGGTAAAGCCCGCCTCATAGAGGGCACTGGCGGTCATTTCGCCCACGCCCGGGATCTTTAACAGGGAAAGATACCCTTCCTTCATGGACTTGGAATATTTGCTTTCACTCTTGACGTCAATTTTCCAACCCGTCAACCTGGCCGCCAACCTGACGTTCTGACCCCGTTTGCCGATGGCCAGAGATAATTGATCATCGGGAACAATGATCTCCATGGATTGGTTGTCCTCGTCGATGATGATGCGGCTTACCTCGGCCGGGGCCAGGGCCTGGGTGACGAACTTGGCCGGGTCGGGGTTCCAGGGAACGATGTCGATTTTTTCCCCGCGCAACTCCTGGACGATATTTTGCACCCGGGAGCCCTTCATGCCCACACAGGCCCCCACCGGGTCAACGTCAGAGTCTTTGGAGGCCACGGCGATCTTGGCTCGGCTGCCCGGTTCCCGGGCTACTGCCATGATGCTGACGATGCCTTCCTGGATTTCGGGCACCTCGGCTTCGAAGAGGGCGGTGAGGAAATTTTCCGCCACCCGGGAGAGGATAATCTGGGGACCCTTGGCGTGCCGCTTAACCTCCAAGACATAAGCCCGGATACGGTCCCCCTGGCGATAAATCTCCCTGGGAGCCTGCTCGCCATATGGCACCAGGGCCTCGGTCCGCCCCAGGTTGACGATGATGCCGGTCTTGTCCTGCCGCTGCACGATGCCGTTGATAATTTCGCCCTCCCGATCCTTGTAATCTTCGAAAACCAGGTCCCGTTCGGCGTCGCGCATCCCCTGGATGATAACCTGCTTGGCCGATTGGGCGGCTATCCTGCCAAAGCTGCTGGCATCCAGCTTGATGCCCAGGCTATCCCCCAACTCAGAATCCGGGTCCAGCTTCCGGGCTTCCTCCAGAGTTATATGACGGTAGGGATCGGTGACCTCTTCCACTACTTCCTTGAATTGAAAGACTTCTATCTCACCGGTATCTTCCGCCAGGCTGACCTCAATATTATCCTGTTTGGCCCCATACTTCTTCTTGGCCGCAGACCGGACCGCATCCATGATGGTATTGAGCAACAGATCCTTATCAATGCCTTTGTCTCTGCTGACCTGATCGATGAGGCGACGTAAATCCCCTACCATATATTCCTCTGTTTACCTCTGGCCGGATTAAAATTCGATGTCAAGGCGGGCCCGGGCGATATCGGCCAAAGGTATCTGATGTATCCGGGAGCCCTCCTGCAATTTCACGGCATCCCCTTCCAATCCCAGTAGTTCGCCTCGATAGAGGGAACGTTTGCCGGTGCCGCCGCGCACCGTGATGCGGGCCAGGCGCCCGGCATAACGATTGAAATCCTCTTTATTTTTCAGGGGCCGCGTCAGACCGGGAGAAGAAACCTCCAGGGTGTAAGCGTGATTGATGACGTTGTGCACGTCTATGACTTCCCCCAGCAGATGGCTGTAAAAGGCGCAATCTTCCAGGGTCACCCCCCCAGGTTTATCCAGGTACAGGCGCAGGAGATGGCGTCTGCCGACTCTGACGAACTCCACCTCCACCAGTTCCATGCCATGGGCCTGCAGAACCGGCAGGATAAGTTTGTTGATTCGGGCTATGGTGTCATCCGGCTTCATTTCTCGGGCCTGTATCGATAAGTTCAAACTTTAAAGTTTTAAGGTACTATAGGGCGCGCCAGGCAAGCCATTTCCGGCGGCACGGGACGCCCTCTCTTAGTCAGGCACGTTCCCGGAAAACCGGCGCGCCCCAAAAAAAAAGCGGGCGGCGGCCCACTTCCTCGTTCCAAGAGTTTTCAACATCTCGGCTACGCCCGAGGGCGCAGGACTCATCCGCCTTCAAAGTTTCCCGTAACAGGTCACCTCAAAAGGGGAAGCGGGTAGGGACGTCAGTTCGTGCTGACCTGACACCCAGACACTGGAGCGGGCAACGGGATTCGAACCCGCGACACCAAGCTTGGGAAGCTTGTACTCTACCAACTGAGCTATGCCCGCTTCACTTTATAGTTTAAAGATTTCAGAAAATTATGTCAAGAGGTAATTTATCTTAATAATTCAGCGTGTTGGGGATGTATTAAATCTGGTTGGACGATCTGCCGGGCTGCGGCCACGTCCCTCTCAATCTGGGCTACCAGGCCTGTGAGGTCTGAAAACCGGCGTTCATCCCGGAGGCGTTGGATAAAATGCACCCCCAGGCGCTGGCCATAAATGTCCTGGTCAAAATCCAGGAGATAGACTTCCAGGGATAATTCCTTATTGCCGAAGGTGGGGCAGGTGCCCACATTGGCCACCCCGGGCAGGATGCTCCCCTGAAGTTCGGTCTGCACCGCATAGATACCGCTGGCCGGCAGGAGTTCGTTGTCGGACCTGATGTTGGCGGTGGGAAAGCCCAACAGGCGGGCGCCCCGGCCATGCCCAGGGATCACATCCCCGGTGACTTCGTACGGCCGCCCCAGGTATTCCCGGGCCGCAGCCACCAGGCCGTCTCGAATCAGGTCCCGGATCAGGGTGCTGCTGACAATTACCCCATTGATCTGGATGGCGTCCACCACATGCACGGGAAAACCCAATTCGGCCCCTAAAGCCTGCAGCAGAGCAATATTGCCCTCCCGGTTGCGACCGAAGCGGTAATCGTGCCCGATGACCACCTCCTGGCCCCCCAGACGACGGATAAGATACTCCTGGATAAATTCCCGGGCCGGCATG
>VGSX01000133.1 GCA_016874895.1 Deltaproteobacteria bacterium | reverse complement strand
TAGGGGGGGATTAAATAAGTTGCCAACCCGCCATCTCCCTAACTCAACGGCATTCAGGGTTAGGGTGAGGGGGGGAAGGATATTTTAATAGTTCCCGGGACAATTATAACTCAATAAATTTATTAAGAATATTCACAACAGTCCAGCTGCCTGAGTAAATGATGAAAAAACAACCCCACCCCGTTTACGGAGGGATAAAGGGGGGAGACCTATTGACCACCTTATCCTCTCAGAAAACTGAATTGTAACGAATAGTTTTTGTTGTTAGCTGAACGCCGGCGATATGTTTCCAAAAACTGAAAACTGCCGACCGAAATCGGTACTATTCCCCCCCGTGGCCGTGCTCACCGGGCCCACCGGGGTGGGGAAGACTGCCCTGGCCATCCATCTGGCCCAGGAGCTGGGGGCCCAGATTGTCAATGCCGATTCCCTCCAGGTTTATCGGGAGCTGGACATCGGCACTGCCAAACCCACCTGGGAAGAACGTTCCCTCGTGCCGCATCACCTGTTGGACGTGGTCTTTCCGGATCAGGATTTTGACGCTGCGACTTACTCCCAATGGGGCCGGCGGATCATTGCCGAGCTGCATTCCAGGGGCATCCCGCCCCTGGTGGTGGGGGGGACCGGGCTTTACATCAGGGCCCTGCTCTATGGCATCTTGGCAGACGGGGTCCAGGACGAGGCAGTGCGGCAAGCTCTTCGGGAAGAAGCGGCGTCCGGGGGGCTTGAGCCTCTGTACGAGCGGCTTTGCCGACAGGATCCTCAAACCGCGGCCCGCCTGCATCCCCACGACGAGTTCAGGATCCTGCGCGCCTTGGAAGTCATGGCCGCCAGCGGCCGGAAGATGTCGGAGCAGCAGCAGGAACACCGTTTCGCCGACTGCCCCTATCAGATCAGGAAAATCGCCCTGTCCCGGCCCCGGGAGGAACTCTACGCCCGTATTGACACCCGGGTGGAGGCCATGCTGGCCCAGGGGCTGGTGGCCGAGGTGCAGGACCTGTGGCGCCGTTACCCATCCCATCTCAAGCCCCTGCAATCCCTGGGTTACCGGCATATTGGGGGCTATATTCAGGGAGACTCGACCTGGGAGGAGGCAGTGGCGGGCCTGAAACGGGATACCCGCCGCTACGCCAAGCGCCAGTTGACCTGGCTCCGGGCCGACCCCGAAATTCATTGGCTGGAACCCTCCCGATATGAATCAGCCCTTGAGTTATTGGGGGACTTTTTCGCCTCCTGGCAAGGGTAGGTTCAAAGTTCGAAGCATATGAGGGCGGGCCGGCAATTACCGGCGGTCACAGGCCTCCCTCATATTCGGCCCAGACCCCGCCAACACCTGAAAGATGAGAAATATGTCGCCTTTTGCTGCCATCCCGAAACTAAAAAACTGGAAACCTGAAACCATAATATGATAGATAAATTAATAGAGGAGCTATTTCGTAGCGGCAAAATAAGGAAGTACGACTATTGGACCAGGAAACCCCCATCGTTAATTCGGCAGTCACCATACCCAACATCATCAGCATGGTGCGGATTCTGGCCACCCCTCTATTTATCATCTTTCTCCTCCAGAACGATTACGGCAAGGCCATGGCGGTTTTTGTCCTGGCCGGGCTCAGCGACCTGGTGGACGGTTACATCGCCCGCAATTTCAAGCAAAAATCGCCTTTGGGGGCCTTTTTAGACCCCCTGGCGGACAAGTTGTTGATGACTGCCAGTTACCTGACCCTGGGGTATTTCGAGAAAATCCCGGCCTGGCTCACGGTCGTGGTCATCAGCCGGGACGTGGTGATTATAGGGGGGGTCATTATCTTAAAACTCTTTGAGATTGAGTTCCGCATCAAGCCGGCCCGGGTGAGCAAGTGGGCCACCGCCACTCAGATTATCACGGTATTTTTAGCCTTGTTGCAAGAACTGATACCTTTGCACCCCTGGGTGCTTCTGGCCAGCTGCTGGCTGACCACGTATTTCACGGTGGCTTCCGGACTCGTTTACCTCAATAAGGGAATGAGGTTGCTTAACGGCTCGCCCACCTGACATGAGGAAATCCTATGGGTGAAGTCATTGAACTGGAGGCGTTTCGCCGCAAACTGGCCGCTGATCAGGGCTTCCGGACCTGGCTGAGCCGATTCCGGGAGCAGTTCGGCCCCCAAACCCGCCTCGGTGATCTCAGTGACCGCACCCTCCTCTTTCTGGCTACTCCCGGGGAGGAGAATCTTTTTGTCATTTTTGACCTGGTCATGGGGGCCAGGGGGTGGGGTACTTCGACCCGCTTTATCCTGGACGACCTGCTGAACGGCCCGACCAAGCAACTCATCCTGGACCTGTCGCTCCGGTTGCTGGATTATTTCCGGTTCGAGGTTTTGGGCCGCCTCGGGTGGGTGGCAAGCTTCCCGGAGTCCGCCCAGCCGCTTCTTGCCTTACTCGAGGCCGTGGCCGCAGCGCCGGGCCACCAGGCAACTCCCGCCCCCGCCCTCATGCCGGACCATCCCGCCTACGCCGATTACGCCGCCCTCATTCCCAGTGAACGCCATGTCTTTATCCGCCGTCTGATTCCTGCGGCACTGGCCGACTTCCGCCAGCGCCTGGAAAAAACCGAGCCTCCCTGACAATTGCAGGAGCACAGACCTTAAGGGCCGGGGGCCCACCCGTAAAGCATGAAAAGGTTGTTCGAAGGCGGGATGCGCTCCGCTTTCCCGCCCTACATGATGAACTTTTCATAACAGGGTTACCATTACGGCCCGCCCCGGTTCATCGGGCGGTCGGTGTGAACCTTGACTGTTTCAAGCAGCCAGCTTTTCCCGGCTGAGGACCTGCCCCTGTGTACTCAAGACCACCTGTTCATGGGGGACTCTTTTACCGGCTGCGGTCATGCCCTGTTCCACGATGTAGGCCAAACCGGCGCAGCAGGGCACTTCCATGATCACGGTGGTAACGCTGTTGATGTCGGCCTTGCGGAAGATCTCCGCAAATTTGGCGATGTGGTCCGGGATATCATCGAATTTGGGGCAGCCGATGAGCACCACCTTGCCGGGCATGAATTCGTCATGCACCTGGGGGAAGGCGATGGGGCAGCAGTCGGCCATGACCAAAATATCCGCCTGTTTCAGGAACGGCGCAGTGGGAGGGACCAGCTTGATCTTCACCGGCCAGTGGGTCAGCGGTGAAATCCGGTCCACCGGACCCAAAGGTTTATAAAAGGGGCGCGGCTCGGGTTTGAAAGTCTGCACCTGGGCCGAAGGGCAGCCGCAGGCCAAGGCCGGGGCCGGTTTTTCCAATTCCGCCATGGCCTTTAAATGCTCCTCCACCGCGTGTTCGTCAAAGTCGTCGGCCTCCCGTTCAATAATCTTGAGGGCTCCCGTGGGGCAATCCCCCAGACAGGCCCCCAGGCCGTCGCAGAATTTCTCCGCCACCAACTGGGCCTTGCCGTCCACGATCTGGATGGCCCCCTCAGCGCAGGCGGGCACGCACTGGCCGCAGCCGTCGCACAACTCCGGATCGATTTCTACAATCTTTCTTTTTATTTTCATGGCGTTATCTCCCTTACGGGTCAACTCCATACCCTTATCCCCTCTCCCAAGAAGAAAGGAGCTAAAGGTAAGGAACAATCTTAATTTTTCAAGTCAACTTATATGAATTGCGATATTTTTATCGTCTTCGCATGAAACTCGAGCTTACAAGCAAAATCTTGTTTTTTACTGAAAACCAAAAACTGGAGACCTACTCTTTCGCCTTATCAGGACTGAGGGGCCAGGCAACACTTGCTCAACTCTTTGGCCGCCAGTTCCCGCCCGCTGGCAGTAAGGAACTTGCCGGCCAGGATGTCTTCCAGTTCGCCCCGGCTCAGGGGATTTTCCTTGTGTTTTTCCTCCAGGTCGGCCAAAAGGTCGGCGTCGTGGAGGACCTTGAAATTCAGGCTCTCTTCCGGCCTAAGATCACGGTCAGGATTGATAAGGTCGCAGACTTCCTCTAGCATCTCCGGATTAGCCCCCAGATCCATTAACATCTGCCGGGCCACGGCCGGGCCTTCCAGTTCTTGATACCGCACATCGGTGGTCTTATACGTCCCGTCGGCGTTTTTACTGCCGGTGTCATGCAGATAGGCGGCGCTGAGGATGACGGCCAGGTTCCCCTGTTCCTGCTTGCCGAGGTGCTCGGCATGGCGGGCCACCCGGGTGGCGTGGCCGATGCGTTTAAAATCCTTGCCGAAATATCTTTTCACGGCAATGGCCACCCGGTCCTTGAACAGGTCTTCCCTGCCGGCCAAAAGTTCCGAAGGCAGGGCGCCGAAACACTGCTCGGCGTATTTGCAGTAAGAGGCGCAGCCAAAGTCCATTTTCGGGTTCAGCATCCGCTCGCCGCATTTTTTGCAGCGCCGGCTGGCTTCGTCCTTGAAAAATTCCATCTCGCCGCCGCACTTGGGGCAGGTGGTCTCAAAAACGGCCCCTGGCTTCCAATAGCGAGTGTCTTGTCCGGGGCATTGCATCGTTTTACTCCTTCAAGTATCCATGAAACCGGATTATTTCTCTCTTCTCGCCTTCTGCCTAAGCCCGGAGAAAGAGGGAAAAGGGAAGGGGGAAGAGGGAAGAGGGAATGGGGTATGGAGGAGGGATCCGGGATTTTAAAAAAGTTGCTGTGGTCATGAAATAGCAAAGGTAATTAGGAACCATAGTTTTTTATACTTTTCCCTGATCCCTCTTCCCTGGTTTTTAACCTAAGATGGCCTTTAAATCCTCTTCGGCAGTAGTGATGGGTTTGATGTTAAAATTTTTTACCAGAAAGTCCAGGACATTGGGCGTTACAAAGGCCGGCAGGCTGGGCCCCAGGCGGATGTCCTTAATGCCCAGGTAGAGCAGGGTCAGCAGGATGGCCACCGCCTTCTGTTCATACCAGGAGCAGATAATGGACAGGGGCAGGTCGTTGACGCCGACCCCGAAAGCGTTGGCCAACGCCACGGCGATCTGGATGGCGGAGTAGGCATCGTTGCACTGCCCCACGTCCAGGAGCCGGGGGATGCCGCCGATGTCGCCCAACTGTTTGTCAAAGAACTTGAACTTGCCGCACGCCAGGGTCAGGATGACGGTATCCTGAGGGGCCTTTTCCACAAATTCGGTGTAATAATTCCGGGCCGGTTTGGCGCCGTCGCAGCCGCCCACCAGGAAAAAGTGGCGGATGTTCTTGTTTTTCACGGCCTCGATGACCTGGCCGGCCACCCCCAGGATGGCGTTGCGGGCAAAGCCGGTCATGACGCTGCGGCCGTTGGTGTCCTCGGGGAATCCCGGCAGGGACAGGGCCTTCTCGATGGCCGGGGTGAAGTCCTTGTCAGCGATGTGCCTCACTCCCGGCCAACCCACCAGACCGGTGGTGAAGATGTTGTCCTTGTAGGAATCCGCCGGCCGCTGGATGCAGTTGGTGGTCATAATGATGGCCCCCGGAAACTGGGGGAACTCTTTGATCTGGTTCTGCCAGGCCGTGCCGTAATGGCCGTAGAAATGGGCATATTTTTTCAATTCCGGGTACCCGTGGGTCGGCAGCATCTCGCCGTGGGTGTAAACATAAATGCCCTTGCCCTCGGTCTGTTTCAGGATCATCTCCATGTCGGCCAGGTCATGGCCGGAAACCAGGATGGCCTTGCCCTTTTTGGCCCCTAAGGGGACCTTGGTGGGCACCGGATGGCCGTAACGGCCGGTGTTGCCAGCATCCAGGAGCTCCATGGCCCTGAGGTTCATTTCGCCGCACTTCATCACCAGGGGCAGCAGATCGGGCACGGCCAGCTTGGGGGCCACCATGGCGGCCAGGGCTTCGTGGACAAAAGCATAGACTTTTTCGTCTTCCTGGCCTAAAATCTGGGCATGATCGGCATAAGCGGCCACGCCCTTGACGCCGAAGAGCAGGATATGCTTCAGGGACTGGGCATCAGCATCGGGAGCCGGGAAGGTCTTGATCCCTAAGCCTTCCCCCTGCTTTATCAGCTCTTCCAGGGTGGCGGCCGGGGTGAGAGTGGCCGGGCCGTCCGGGAAATCTACCTGGCCGCCGGCAGCCTTGACCTTGGCCTTCAAGGCTTCCCGGTGCTTCACGGCGTCGTTGATCCAGGTGACAAAGCGGGCCGGGTCAAAATCCACATTGGTCAGAGTGGAAAAGGTGGCCTGCAGGGTGAAGACGTTCACTGCTTTATCGCTGATCCCCACTTTGCGGCCTTCTACAGCCACCTGGGCCAGGCCGATGAGGGAATAGACCAGCAGATCCTGCAAAGCGGCAACTTCCGGCGATTTACCGCAGACGCCCTGAATGGTGCAGCCTTCGCCTTTGGCGGTCTGTTCACATTGATAACAAAACATGGTTTCTCCTCCTTGTGAAGTGTGGTTAGTCATGCCGGTGAAGGCATTACGGTGATATTGTGAAGTTATTCTATGTTAATCATTTTCCTTACCATATGCCTTGATCTAAGTCAAAAAGTGTAAATTTTTATTGATTATTAGGGTTGCCCCTTTTGAATTATTCCTTAATGACCTGCGGCCTCTGCGTCTCTGCGGTGAAAAATAAAAACCGCGGAGACGCAGAGGACACGGAGTTTATAATTGCTGGAGGAACTGGTTGCCAAGGTCCCTGATGCCTTTAGGATCCCGCCAGGCTGCGCTTGGCCGCCGTGCTCTTTGTCTTTAAGGTAAATCTAAAAGCCAAAACCTGCCTTGATGTAAGTCAAGCGTCTCGATTTTTATTAAAAAAAAGGTTGCAGCCATGAAATTCTTGAATCAGATTGCGGCCATTCCCCTGTTCAGCGGCCTTGCCGAGAGACAATTGGAGGATTTGGCCATGATTGTGGTGGATCAGCAGATCCGGCGGGGACAGACCATTTTCCATCAGGGGGATGAGGGCACCGGGTTTTACGTTGTGGCCTCCGGCAAAGTTAAAATTTATAAGCTCAATCCGGACGGCAAGGAACAGATCTTACACATCTTCGGTCCTGGGGAGCCTTTTGCCGAAGTGCCGGTCTTTGCGGGGCAGTGTTTTCCGGCCAGCGCCGAGGCTCTGGAAGACAGCCGACTCTTTTTTTTCCCAAGACCGGCATTTGTCAATCTAATCCGACTCCATCCCTCTCTGGCCCTGAACATGCTGGCGGTGCTGTCCCGGCGGTTGCGGCAACTGGTAAGTCTGGTGGAGGATTTATCTTTGAAGGAGGCCCCGGCCAGGCTGGCTGCCTACCTCTTGTACCAGAGCCATCAGCAGGGAGCCCCGGTTTTTGAGCTGGATATCTTGAAAGGCCAATTGGCCAGCCTCCTGGGCACCAGCCCGGAAACCCTTTCCCGCATCCTGGCCAGGCTGGTTAGAGAAGGCTTCATAGAAAGTGTTGGGCCCAGGATCAGGATTTTAGACAAGTCGGGGTTACAGGAGTTGGCGGCAGGGGTGAAGCGTTTATCATGAAAAAACTCGCAGGGTGCAATATTCAAAATTATAAACATTCATCCTGAAGATTTCTATCATCAAGTTTCGGAACTGATTAATTTATGGAGGAAAATAAATTATCCGCACAAGTCCAGCGTTGTTAACTCGATGTTTCAGATTTGTTCATCCTGGTTCCCAAGTTGCCCTTGGGAACCCGATATCCCGCCAAGCTGTGCTTGGCCTCCTTTTATAAACTTGTGGGTAAGGCCTAGCTTTAAGAAAGAAGGGAACTAAAGGCAATACTGTTCACTTAATAATAAATCTGTGGTATCCTATGACAACACAATTCAGGAGGACCGCAGATGGCACGGACACTTGCATAACTCCCCAAAGGGAGCCGAATCACGGACTACATCAGCCTGGGAGTAGTAGCCAAGGCTTTGCCCGAAGCTACCGTTAAGTCGGTGTTGGAGGCCACTGGAGGAAGCAGTAGGCGTCAACGGGAGCTCCCGGCGCATATAGTTGTTTACTACGTTATCGCTTTGGCGTTGTACATGCAGTCCTCCTACCGGGAGGTACTGCGCTGCCTGTGGAAGGGATTCAGTGGTTGTTGAATCCCACTGTCCGGGTCAAAGTAACGGGCAAATCTGGAATTTCTCAAGCCCGGACGCGGTTGGGAGTAGAGCCGCTCAAGCAGCTGTATGAACAAATTGTCCATCCCATTGCCACAGAGGCCACCAAAGGGGGCAGCTATCTGGGTTGGCGGTTGGTTAGTCTGGACGGCAGTACCCTGGATGTGGCCGATGAGGAGGCCAACGACGTGGCTTTCGGACGGCCGGTGGCCCAACGAGGCAAGAGCGCCTATCCACAATTGCGCTTCGTTTCTCTGGTAGAAAACGGTACCCACGTGCTGTTTGGTTGCCAGATGGGAAGCTATAGGACCAGAGAAATGGCCTTGGCCAAAGGCGAGCTTACCTGGCTGAGCGAAGGCATGCTGTGCCTGGCTGACCGGTATTTCTTCAGCTTCGACTTTTGGTGTCAAGCAAAGACTACCGGGACCGATCTTCTTTGGAGGGTCAGAAAGAACTTGCGCTTGGCCTGCGAGCGGCGCTTGCCGGATGGTTCGTACCTGAGCTACATCTACCCTTCCGGAGAGGATCACAGGCGCACAACCAACGGCGTGGTGGTGCGAGTCATCGAATATCAGCTGGAAGGGGTGGCCGGAGCTGAGCCCATTTATCGCTTGCTTACCACCGTCCTTGATCCAGAGAAGGTCCCAGCCACAGAGTTGGCGGCCCTGTACCACGAACGTTGGGAGATTGAGACGGCTTTGGACGAATTGAAGACCCACTTGCGCGGCGCTCGCATTCTCTTGCGCAGCAAGACGCCCGACTTGGTGCGTCAGGAATTTTATGGCTTGC
>VGSX01000132.1 GCA_016874895.1 Deltaproteobacteria bacterium | reverse complement strand
GCCGGGGGCGGCAGGGAGGTGCACCGTGAGACGGCAGGCCTGGGCGCTCCTCCTGATCCTGCTCCTGGCCGGCTGCAGCCTGGCCCCGAAATATGCCCGCACCCCGGGGGAAGTGCCCCAGGAATACCGTTTCCAATCCCTGCAGGGCCAGCCCCAGCACGGTCTGAACAGTCTGGCGGACCTGGCCTGGTGGGAAATTTTCGACGACCGGGAACTCCAGAACCTCATCCGCATCGCCCTGGAGCAGAATTACGACGTGCAACTGGCCGCGGCCCGGGTGGCCGAGTCCCGGGCCCGGGTGGGCAGCAGCCGCTCCCTGTGGCTGCCCCAGGCCGGAGGCGCCTACATTTTTCAGCGCCAGAGGGTGTCCCAGGTAAGCTTCCCGCCTCTGCCCCGGGGAGCGCCGCACACGGGGGATATTAACCAGCTCAGCCTGGACCTTTTCTGGGAGGTGGACCTGTTCGGCCGCTGGCGCAGCCTCACCGATGCGGCCAGGGCGGAGTTCTTCTCTTCCCAGTGGGCCCAGCAGGCCGTCTTCGCCAGCGTGGTGGCCGAAATGGCCCAGGCATACTTCGAGCTGCGCACCCTGGACCGCCAACTGGAAATCGCTCGGGCCACCCTGAAATCCTTCGAGAAATCCCGCCGCCTGGTGGTCATGCGCTTTGAACGCGGCGTCGTCTCCCGCCAGGACGTGGCCCAGGTGAATGCCCTGGTGCATACCGCGGGGGTCAGAATCGCGGACCTGAAACGCCAGATTTCCCAGCAGGAGAACCGCATCTGCCTGCTGTTGGGAATCAACCCCCAGCCTATCAGCCGGGGAAAACCTCTCCCGGCCCTGGCGGTGCGGGCCACTGTCCCAGCTGGCCTGCCCTCGGACCTGCTGGAGCGCCGGCCGGACATCCGCCAGGCCGAGGAGGTCCTGGTAGCCGCCAACTACCGCATCGGCGCGGCCCGGGCCGATTTCTTTCCCCGTATCAGCCTCACCGGCCTCTTCGGCCGCCAGAGCATGGATCTGTCCGACCTGTTCACCGGACCGGCCAAGATCTGGACCATCGGCCCCGCGGTGACCCTACCCATCTTCACCGGCGGCCGCCATTATTTTGCTCTCCAAGAGACCTGGGCCCTGAGGGATCAGGCCCTGGTGCTTTATCAATTCACCGTCCGCCAGGCCTTCCGGGAAGTCTCGGACGGCCTCATCGCCCATGCCCAGCTCGGCGACGTCCGTCGGGAGCAGGAGGCCCTGGTGAAGAGCAATCAGGATTACTCCGACCTGGCCAACTTGAGGTATAAGGGCGGACTGGAGTCATTCCTGGCCGTCTTGGATGCCGACCGGCAGCTCTTTGCTGCGGAACTGGACCTGGCCAACGTACAGCGGGATCAGCTCCTCACCGTGGTGCAGCTCTACAAGGCCCTGGGGGGAGGCTGGGACAGGCGAACGCAATAGGTCTGTTTTCAAAGAGAGACACCAGGGGAGGTCTGGGGCAATCCCGGAACCGCCCTTCAACCGGCGATATTCGCATTAAAAAATGAGATTTTTATGAAATCTTTACGCAGAATTGGATTTTTGGTGGCGATGCTCGCGGTTTGTGCCCCTGTTACTCTGCTGGCCAGCCCCACCATGGACTACATCAAGGCCAATAAGGTATTGCGCTGCGGGGTGCACGAGAACTTGCTCGGCTTTTCTCGAAAAGATGAGGCGGGGAAATGGCAAGGCTTCAACGTGGATTTCTGCCGCGCCGTGGCTGCCGCAGTTTTGGGAGATGCCGACAAGGTGGCCTTTGTGCCCGTGACTGCCGCCAGCCGTTTCCCGATGTTGCTCTCCGGCAAGATTGAACTGCTCATGCGCAACACCACCCAGACCTTCGAGCGGGAAGCCGCCATCGGGGTTCACTTTGCCGGGATTTACTATCTTGATGGCCAGGCCTTCATGGTCCCCAAAAAGAGCGGCATCCGCACCCTGGCAGAATTAAACGGCGCCACCATCTGCTACCTGCGCCGAACGACGCATAAGGCAAACATGGCGGATTATTTCACCCTGCACGGCTGGGACATGACGCCCTTATCGGTGGAGACTGGGACAGAGATGATATCTCTTCTGGAAGCCGGGCAATGCCAGGCCGTGACCTCGGACCGCTCGCAGCTGGCCGCCCTCCGCTTGATGGAGCCCAATGGCATGGAAAAATTCCATATTTTGCCTGAGATCATCTCCCAGGAACCCCTCGGGGCGGTGGTGCGGCGGGGCGACGAGAACTGGCTCACTGCGGTCAAATGGGTGCTCTACGCCCTCATCGAGGCCGAGGAGCGGGGCATTACCCAGGCTGAGGCGAGGAAACTGTTGGAAAATTCACCCGACCCTGGGACGCGCCGCTTCCTGGCCTCCGACGGCTTGCCGGAAAAGGCCCTGGGGCTTCAACCCGGCTGGGTGCTCCGGGTCATCGAGGCAGTGGGCAATTACGGCGAAATGTATGAGCGCCATCTGGGTGAAAGCGGGCTTAAGCTGGACCGGGGACTCAACCGCCTCACAAAGAAGGGAGGCCTGATGTACTCACCCCCTTTCCGGTAAGAGAGTTTTTAGTTTCCGGTTGACGGTTTTTTTATATTTGAGTTGTGAATATTAGATTCTTCGCTGCGCTCAGAATGACAGTGTAGGGGACAGGTGAATTTCGCAGGGGCTTGTATTCCAAAGGAGTAAGCGTTCGGCGTTCAGCTTACAGCCGTCAGCTAATGCTTTAAATTCAAATAGTTATTCTAAGGTGGCGGATCACTGGTTTTTCGCTTAGTTTTCCTAACCGATTGTTTTTGCTGAAAGCTGATTGCTGATAGCTGAACGCCTACCCAAAGGAGAAGATTTAGGCGATATTCTGCCTCAAGGAATTGAACATGCTGACCGAATTTGCTCAAAACATCGTTATTATTGCTGTCTTCTTCGGCGTCATTCTTGCCATTGCCTTTGACGTCATCGACATGCTCCTGGCCGCCTTGTTGGGAATATCCGTCCTGATCATTTTCGGCATCTTTGACCAGCAGGATGTTATTAATGTCACCCGCAGCGCTTCGGGTCCGCTGGCGCTGTTGTTCGGCGGCATGGTGGTGGCCCGGGTCCTGGTCCCCACCGGCATCTTCGAGTATATCGGCTCCCGCTATCTGCTGGCCACCCAGGGGAGCGGCAAACGCTTCATTCTGAGCCTCTTCCTCCTGGTGGGGCCGCTGTGCGCGGTGCTGCCCAATGCCACCACGGTAATTCTTCTGGCGCCCATCATCATCCGGGTGGCCCAGGCCATGAAAATTGACATTGTGGGGCCCATGATTATTACCGCCATTATCAGCAATTCCGCCGGCCTGCTCACTCTGGTGGGCGACCCCGCCACCTTCCTGGTGGGCAGCAGTATCGGCATGACCTTCATCCAGTACGTCCAGCGAGTAAGCCTGGGCGGCCTTTTGTCAGTAATAGTTTTAATCCCCCTGCTCCCCTGGCTGATGAAAGACCTGTGGCAGGTGCAGCGCCCCCTGCCGCCCGACCTCAAGCCCGAGCCCCTGCAGCGGCCCTATCTGTGCCTCTTCGCCCTCCTCATCCTGGTGCTCATGGTGATCTTATTCGTGGCCGGGGAACTCCTGCCCGCCAGGATCGTGCCCCCGGCTGTATCTATCATCGCAGCCTCTCTGGCCCTGCTCCTGGTCTATGAGGCCGAAGTGGAACCGGTGACCGCCGTGCTCCAGGACGTGGATTGGCGCACCATCCTGTTCATTATCTCCCTTTTCTGCCTGGTGGAGGCCTTTAATAAGACCGGTATTCTCCAGGGGTTGTCGCAGTCTCTTTATGTCTGGTTCGGCACTCGCCTGGTCATCATCAGCCTGGTCATTCTGGCGATAGTGGGGGTCTGTTCCGCCCTGCTGGCCAACATCCCCGTGGTTGCGGTCATGCTGCTCATGGTCAAGGGGTATTTCGTCATCGCCGAATTAATGCCCGAAACGGCCATGGCGGCCTCCTTCGTGGCTTGGCCCACTGACCTCCTGCCCGTGTTCGTAGCCATGATGTTCGCCGGGACCCTGGGAGGCAACGCCACCCTCATCGGCGCCTCGGCCAACGTGGTGGCCGCCGGCATCTGCGCCTCCCACGGTCGGCCCATTTCCTTCATGACCTTTATGCGCTACGGCCTGCCCCTGACTATCTGCCAGTTGGTCTTTGGGGCACTGTATGTCCTGATTCTTTTCTCCTTTGTGAGCTGAAAATATCTGATCACTTCTGGTGGGAATCAGTGGCTTCTCAGTGGTCGGCTACCGACTTCGCTGAGAAAATTTGCTCAAAATTGCCCGCCGGATGAGGAAATAAGGTTGCTTCCCGGCGTGTATCGGGTTTATGATCAAAAGACAATAAACAGGTTGGGGATAGCTGGGGCACGGTTATGACGGGTGAAGTTTGCGGGGCGCAGGGGGACAACGGGTTACATAAGCGAGCCCTCTTGCGGGGGTGGAGCCAGGCGGGTTGGCGGCGTTATATCTGGGTGCTGCTGGTCTGCAGTTTTTTGGGGAGTGGCCCGGCCTGGGGGGCTGCCATCCGTCTCGGGGCAATCAATCCCCTTACCGGTAATCTGGCCTTGCATGGCATTGAGATTCATCAGGGCATCGTGGCTGCCGTGGAAGAGGCCAATGCCCGGGGGGGGCTGCAGGGACATCCGGTGGAACTTCTCAGCCGGGATGACCAGAGCCGCCCCGACGTGGCCCTTAACCAGACCCAGGACCTCCTCTACCGGGAGAAGGTGGTGGGGTTGCTGGGTGGTTATGTGGATTCCCTGGTGGGCCCCATCAGCACTATGGCGGCACGCCACGGCACGCCCTATGTGGCTGCCGCCAGCCTGCAGCAATCCCTGACGGAGCAGGGCAATCCCTTCTTTTTCAGGGTATCCTGCATGTCCGGGGTGGTAAAGCCCCTGGGCCGGTTCATCCTGGAGAGGCTTAAACCGGCCAAGGTGGCCATCCTCTACACGGCTACGCCCGGCTCCACGGAATTTGCCACCAGGCTCAAGGAGATGTTAGCGGAGCAGGGGATAGCGATTCCCCTATTTGAAAAATTCCGCCCCGGCACCCCGGATTTTTCCGTATTGCTCCTCAAGGCCCGGGAACAGGGGGATGATCTATTGATTTCGGGGGGATTTTTCCCTGATAACCTGCTGCTGGCCCGGCAGCTCCGGGAACAGCGGACCCCTCTGAAGGCCTTCATCGCGCCCTGGGGGGTGGCTTACGAAAAATTTATCCGGGAACTGCGGCAGGGGAGCGAAGGGCTCATGGGACTGTGCGCCTGGAATCCCGGCATCACCTATCCCGGTACCGAGACGGCCTCCCAGGCTTTTGTCAAGAGGTTTCAGGAGCGGTTCGGTCAGGCCCCCAATACCACGACCATGCATGGTTACACGGCTGCCCGGGCCCTGTTGGCGGCCATTGAACAGGTATTGGGTAAAAAGGAGCCGCTCAGCGGCCCGGCCATTAGCCGGGAATTGCGTTCCCTGGATTTACTATTGCCCATGGGGCGCCTGCGCTTCGATGAAAAAGGCGACCCCCTGGACTACCGGCAGGTGATCGTGCAGATCCAACAGGGGAAACTGCAGGTGGTGTATCCGCCGGAGCGGGCCACCGGCGAGCTCTGGTATCCCCTCAATGCCGCTTCACCACAATAATATGGGTATCTGGCAACAGGCTATTATTTCAGGGTTTTCTCTGGGTTCATTTTACGTCCTCCTGGCCATGGGATTTTCTCTGATCTTCGGCGTCACCCACGCCTTTAACCTGGCCCACGGGGAGCTCATCGTGTTGGCGGGTTACCTGGCCTATGCCCTGTGGCACTTCTGGCATATCCCCTTTTACTGGACCCTGCCGGTTTGCATCCTGCTCCTGCCGGTGGCCACCCTGGGATTGCACTGGCTGTTGCGGCGCCTGCCGGCCCCCTTTGAGTTAAACTCCCTGGTGGTTACCTTCGGGCTGGCCATCATGTTGCAGAATCTGTTTTTGGCTTTTTTCTCCGCCGATTTCCGCCTGATCATGTTGCCGGCGGCCCCGGTGCTGGACTTCCCGGACCTGTCCATCATGGTGACTGCCAATCAGGCCCTGTTGGTGTCACTGTCATTGGCCGCCACCGGCCTGGTGCACCTCTTTTTGCATCGGACTTTTCTGGGCAAGGCCCTGCGAGCCACCATCCAGAACCGGGAGGGAGCGGCTTTGGCCGGAATCAGGGTGGGGCAGATGCAGCTCATCGCCTTTGGGGTGGGAGGGACCCTCATCGGGCTGGCCGGACCGCTGTTTGCATCGAATATGTATCTTTATCCGGCCGGCGGCATGGAGGCCACCCTCATTGCCATTATTATCACCATTACGGCCGGGGTGGGACGGACCCGCAGCCTGCTCCTGGGCGGCTGGCTGCTGGGCCTGGCGGAGTCATTGGCCGTGCTGCTCATCGGCACCAGTTGGCGTGAACTGATCAGCGCCGGCATCCTGCTGGCCATCCTGCTCTGGCGGCCGGAAGGCATCTCCTCCAGGAAAACCGGGATAACTTAAATGGTGCAGATCCGGGCAGGAGCTTGGGCACGAGGGGAGCCAACTACTAAGGGGAACCACTGGCCCCTGGACACTGCCTAGGGGCAACGGCAAAACTATAGGAAGCGTTCAGCGGTCAGCTTACAGCCGTCAGCTAATGCTTTAAATTCGAATAATTATTTCAAGATGGCAGATCGCTGGTTTCTCGGTTAGTTTGCCTAACCCATCGTTTTTGCTGAAAGCTGATTGCTGATAGCCGAACGCCTACAAATAATATTTTATAAGCGTTCAGCGGTCAGCTTGCAGCCGTCAGCTAATGCTTTAAATTCAAATAGTTATTCTAAGGTGGCGGATCACTGGTTTTTCACTTAGTTTCCCTAACCCATTGTTTTTGCTGAAAGCTGATTGCTGATAGCTGAACGCCTACTATATTTTTAATCCATGTTTCCTGACACACTGAGACAATTCCTGCCTGTCGCGGCCGTGGTGATCCTCCTGGTGGGGCCGGTCCTGTTCTCCGGGGGAGACCTGTATTTTCTGGTCTTTGGTTTTGCCTGCTTTTACGCTGCCCTGGCCATGGCCTGGAATATCCTGGCCTTAAGCGGCCTGGTGTCCCTGGGGCACGGAGCGTTTTTTGGACTGGGAGCATATGCTGCGGTCCTGCTGGAGCACAACTGCCAGGTGCCCATATACGCCGCGGTGGTGGCCGGGGGTTTGATGGGCTCGTTCTATGGGGTCCTCTGGGGATATGCCTTCCAAAAATTGCGGGGTGCCTATTTTGCCCTGGCCTCGCTGGCGTCCCTGGAAATTCCCCGGGTCATCATAGATAACTGGGATTCCCTCACCGGGGGGTCCATGGGCATCATCGGCATCAACCGCCTTCCGGCCCTGGACTTTGGGGCCTGGATCATTCCGGTGGGCGAGAGTATGCGGGGGCAATACTATTTTCTGGTTGCCTGGATGGCGGCAGTGGGGGTGGTGCATTACCAGGCGATCCGCTCCCGGTGGGGCTGGGCCCTGCGGGCCATGCGGGAAAACGAGATGGCCGCGGGGGTTCTGGGGGTTAATGTATTCGGCTACCGCTTCCTGGCCATGGGGATAAGCGCCTTTCTCACCGGGGTCTGCGGCGGTTTGTATGCCCATCTTATGGGTCTGGTGGAGCCGGCCATGGTTTTTAGTGTGCAGTTGGCGGCCTTTCCCCTGATCCTGAGCTTTTTCGGGGGGCGCTATGCCGTTCTGGGGCCGATGCTGGGGGCGCTGGTACTCTATCCTTTTGATCAGCTGGTGTTACAGCCCTGGTTGCCCCAGGGTCATGCAGCCATTTACGGCCTGGTGATTATCGTGACGATCTTCTTTTTTCCCAAAGGTATAGCTGCATGGCTGAGCCAGCCCGCCAGGACATCCTAGATCTGCGGCACATCGAGGTTGCGGTGGGGACCCAGCGTTTGCTGGCGGACATCAACCTCCGGGTGCAAAGCCAGGAGATTATCGGCATCATCGGGCCCAACGGGGCCGGCAAGACCACGCTGATGGGTGTTATCGCCGGCCAGGTCAGACCCTCACGGGGAGCCGTATTCTATCAGGGGCAGGATATCACCCACTGGCCGCCCCATAAACGCTGCCGGGCCGGTATTGCCCGGACTTTTCAGATTCCCCGGCCTTTTCCGGAAATGACGGCCTGGGAAAATATTGCCATCGGCCTGCGGTTCGGGAGACCGGAGCAGCACAACGGTTCTTCCCGTGATGAGGCCATAGCCTTCCTGGAGCTGGTGGGATTGCCCCACAAGGCCGACACCCTGGGCCAGGACCTCACCTTGTCGGAGCAGCGCCGCCTGGAGGTGGCCCGGGCCCTGGCCACCGGGCCCCAGATATTACTCCTGGATGAGGTGGCGGCCGGCCTGAGTCCGAAAATGGTGCGGCAGGTCGTTAAATTAATCGAAAAACTGCGGCAGCAGCGGCTGACCCTGCTCATCATCGATCATTTCCTCAATCTCACCCTGGAGGTCTCGGACCGGCTGGTGGTTCTGGACCGGGGCGAGAAGATCATGGAAGGGCAACCCCAGGAAATTATCTGCCATCCCGAGGTGATCGGCGCCTACCTGGGCACCCGCCGGGCCGCCCCACCGGGGCCGGGGTAAAAATGCCCACAAAGGCAGCAGCCACAGGTACTTTTTTACGACATCGGCTGCAACTACCGATATAATTGACTATAAACAAAATTAAGTGGTCAGGGGCCAGGGTTCAGTGGTTAGTTAAGACGGAAATAAACATTACGTTTGGTAAAAATTCCGCGATACTGCTATAAAGGAACTTTAGAACCATCATGTCCACAAGAGAAACCGGCGCGCCCTATCTGATCATCGAAGATCTTTCGGCTTCATACAACCACCAGCCGATAGTGC
>VGSX01000131.1 GCA_016874895.1 Deltaproteobacteria bacterium | reverse complement strand
GGGGATCAACTTCCGTTACCTGGGCATGATCCTGAATAACGCCTCGGGGAATATCCAGAAGTTTCACCAGAGGGGCAGGTGCTGGCGTTGGGTTGTGCCTGTGGCTCTGGCCTCGGGGGCCCTGAACGGGTTCCAGGTAGTAAATCTGGACCTGAAAGCTCCCCTGACGGCCCGGGTGGTGCACGGCCTGGCCCATGCCGACTACGGCAACACCCTGAAATATGCCGACTCCTATGACGGGACTAACTACAATCAGGTCATTCATATCGCTTACCCTGGAGCCGGGTTTAAATCCACCGGGGCGGCGGCGCCGTTTAGCTTCGTGCCCCTGGTGGACCATACCATTTATATCGAAAACGAGAACACGACTAATCAGAATTATTTGGTAACAGGATGGGAAGAGTGAAAAGACAGGGAAGAGGGAATGAAAAAAAATTAAACTTATCCCTCTTCCCTTTTGCCTCTTCCCTTTCTTCAGTGATAATGATGATGGTTTCCTTATGGGGAGAGAGTAGATGCCTTATTGTAGCCAGGATGATTTAAAGACAATAATTCCCATAATTGAGTTGGCTGAACTAAGCGCCGATACCGGTAACACACCGGATTCGGTTGTGGTTGCCGAAATGATCCGCAAGGCTGATGCAGAGATTGACTCGTATTTGGCCAACCGTTATCAGACGCCTTTTTCCCCGGTTCCCGAGATTATCAGGTCTTTGTCCATGGATATGGCGCTTTATCATCTCTATTCCCGGCGGAGTGCCATACCCGCCATCAGGCTTACCAAGTACCAGGACGCCGTGCGATTCCTCCGGGAGGTGGCTGTGGGCCAGATAAATATTGGGGGCGCTGCAGAGAGTGAAGGTGCTGCTGCCTTGTCTGAACCGGTGGAACTGGTGGGGAGCAAGAGGGTATTTTCGAGAGCCGCTTGGGGGAAATATTGATCAAGGGGAGTTTGGTTTATATTACCAGGCTGGCAAAGATGGGGGATTCGGGAGGCGAGTGGGGCCCGGGTAGGGTCAGGTTTTGGCGTCCACGTGTTCTCTTAAAAATTCTTTGATATACCAGTCCACGATGCCTTCGGAAAAGAGGACCATGTCCAACTGTTTGGTATAGGTGGTCAATTTTCCCATGACCGTCAGGCGGTTGAGCATTTCCGGGGCGGGATACTTGGACAGTTTGGCCTCGATGACATCGCCGGTGCGTTGATAGCGCAGGTCGATGCGGTCAATGATGGCCTCGATGAGACGGACCCGGCGCTCCCGCCGTTCGGGAGTTGAACCGCCCCCATGAAAGTGGAAGGTGAGATAATTGTCATTCACCTGATCACTGACATAGGCCTCGACGTTGGAAAAGTGGTAGCCCAGATGAATGCTGAAATTCATGTAATTTTCGGAAATAAGGACGTAACTCTCATCGCGGTAAGGATTCTCCCCCTGGGCCACCTGCTCTTCGGTTTTGACAAAGACTGAGCTGATACTTTTGACGTTATCCGGTTTGCCCTGGGGCCAGCGCATGGCCGAGACTCCCTCCCAGAAGGCCTTGAAAGGGACGGAGAGGATCTGATCGGGAGTTGCCTTGCCCTTTACTTTGGTGTGCAAGCCGCCTCCCAGATCAACCATGTTAACCTTGAAGGGCAGTTCGGAAACGAGCAGCAGGGCCTCGCCGGAGACGCCGTGCTCCCGTAGTTTAAACATCTCCCGCATACCGTATTCGTGGGCATAGCGCACGATATCATGTATGGTGCGGCAATAAGCCGGAGCAAAGGTGTCGGCCTTGGGGTCGAGGAGATGCAGGGGGGTGATTTTTTGCAGGACGGCTTTTAAGGTCTTAAAGACCGGGGTTTCCGCCAGTTCGTCGGCATCGGCGATTTTCTCTCTGAGCAGTTCGGGAACGATTCCCTGATAAACGTTGCCGAAATCGGCGTCCACGGTGATCTCCTGGCCGGGGGTGAGGACCTGTGTGGCGATGCCTGTATTGAGAATGGTGGGAACCTTAAATTCCCGGGCCAGCAGGGCCATGTGGCCGGTGATGCTGCCCACATCGGTGACGATGGCGGCGGTGAGATGCATCACCGTTACGTAACTGGGGGAGGGCTGCCGGGATACCAATACTCCCCCGGCGGGGAAATCGATTAGGTCCTCGTCCCGGCGCACCAGGACAACTGGTCCGGCCCCAACGCCTCGAAATGCCACCGTGCCCTTATCCAGGAGGATGGGGTGGCCTTGGGGAGGCCTGGAGCGGGGTGCGGTGCTTTTTCTGGTGGAGATTTTCAAGGGCCGGGTTTGGAGGATCCAGATCCGGTCCTGGTCGTCCAGGGCCCATTCGATATCCTGGGGTTTCTGGAAGTGATTTTCCAGCCTTAGGGCGTAGCCCATGAGTTCCGTTATCTGGTGTTGCTGCAGGCAGGGCCGTGTTTGCATGTCTTCGGGCACCGGCAGTTCTGCTACCCCGCCGTGCTTCTGGGAGCGCAGCATGACCCGTTTGACAGGTATCTGCTGTTCCACAACCTGTCCCAGAGGCTGCCGGGAGACGATATACTGATCAGGTTCGATGGTGCCGGCTACGGCATATTTCCCCAGCCCCCAGACGGCGTTAATGAGAGCGGTATTCCCCTGATTGTCTTCGGGATGACGGCTGAACAGCACCCCGCTGGCCTGGGCGCTGATCATGGGCATGACCACCACCCCCATGGCCATCTCTTCTTCTTTAAATCCCTTATTTTTATAATAATACAAGGCTCGGGCGGTAAACAGGCTGGCCACGATCTTCTTGTAGCTGGCCGCGAGTTCTGTTGCCGGGACATTAAGGTAGGTAGCGTACTGTCCGGCGAAGGTGAAGCTCAGGTCCTCGCCGATGGCGCTGGAGCGTACTGCCAGGAAGGGTAGCTGTTTTTCAGAGGCGGCGAGGCGATCGTAGGCTTCCTGCATGGCGGTTTTTAGTTCTGGCGGCATCTGGGCGGCGCGGATGATCTCTTTTAACTCCTCGCTAACCCGGCCCAGGCTATCCAGGTCATCCATCCGCCAGGAACCGATCTTATCAGTGATTTGTTGGGTGAGATTGTTATAATCCAGAAAAATCTTGTAGGCATAACTGGTGATGGCGAAGCCGTTGGGGACGGGAATCTGGGTGTGTGTCCGCATCTCCCCCAGATTGGCGTTCTTGCCACCCACGAGGTCAACTTTACTGGCATCCAGGGCATCAAAAAAAAGAACCGGCGGGGCTTGGGGAATTTCCCGGCGGCTTCCCAAAACAGTTTCAATATCCTCTTTTATCCTGTGGCAGGCGTCCACCAGGTCTTGATAGCGCTCCCCCCCCAGGCCGATGAGTGCGTGTGTCAAGGCCTCTGTTTCCTGGAAAAGTTTTTGCATGGTAGCGCGGATGTATTCGAAATCAAAAAGATAATCCCCGGAGAGTTTTTCTCCCATATCCGCCATGAGGGCCAAGACCTGGTTATTGGCCTGCAGGAGTTTTTGAAAGTGGGCATATTTTTTTTCTAAGCCGGTTTTATCCTGGTCTGCTGCCCCGGCGCCGGTAAGCCGCTGCCAGGCCTTGCGGAGATAATTCATGTCCTTCCTCAGGCAGTTTTTGTCATCGTCAGACGATCAAGGGGAGGAGTTTTTCACGTGGCGTTTCAGTTCCCGATTTTCCCGGGTAAGTCGCTGCCAATCCAGGGCACGCTCGATGGTTACCAATATCTGCTCTTTCCGGAAGGGCTTGGTGATGAAATCGTAGGCGCCCCGGCGTACGGCCTCCTCGGCCGACTCAATGGTGCCGAAGGCGGTTATGACCACCACCGGAATATCGGCGTCGCGACTTTTGACCGCGGCGATGACATCCATGCCGTCCATGACCGGCATCTTCAGGTCGGTAATGACGAGATTGAAATTGCCTTTGGCCAGAATGTCTTTCACTTCCAGGGGGTTATTAGTGGTCACCACCCGATGATTGGTTTTGTCGGAAATGATCATATCCAGCATTTCCAGCATATCGGGTTCATCATCTACGATAAGAATCTTTCCGATACTAGACTTTTTCTGATTATTCATTCCTCCCCCCATTAGAGGTAATTACCGGCAAGGAAATGGTGAAGGTTGAACCACTTTCAGCCTCGCCGAATTCTTCTTTGGACCTGCTGGTGCAATAAATCGAGCCGCCGAATTTGGCAATAATGGCATAACTTACCGACAACCCTAGTCCGGTGCCTTCCCCGACCTTGCGGGTGGTGAAAAAAGGGTCGAAGATCTTGGAAAGATGTTCTCGTTTAATGCCTTCGCCGTTGTCCGAAATTAAGATTTCTACCTTATTACCCGCTATGTTCATACGGGTGTGTATGGTTAATTTCCCTCCCTTGGGCATAGCCTTGACGGCATTGGTGACCAGATTCATTAATACCTGTTGCAACTGTCCGGCATCGCCTCGAACCCGGGGCAAATTATCGGTGAGGAAGAGTTCGTATTCGATTTTTTTGGTAAGTAAGGTATTTTGCACCACTTCAAGCACCAATTCAATATTGCGATTGACATCGGTGTCATACTGCACGCCTTCGGGCGTGCGGGCATAGCTCATAAGGTTTTCCACGATTCTCTTGCAGTTGTTGCCCTGACGCTCGATGGTTTTCAACATTTTGTATTCTTTGGCGTCTTCGTTGGTTTTTTCCAGGAGCATATCGGTATAGCCCAAAATGATGGCCAGGGGATTGTTGATTTCGTGGGCCACGCCGGCAGCCAACTGTCCCAGGGAGGCCAATTTTTCGGTATGGTAAAGCTGTTCCTCCATCCTTTTGCTGGCGGTGACATCATGGGCGATGATCAGGACACTCTGGACCTTATCTTCTTCATCGCGCACTGGGGTCAGATTAAAATTGAGGGTATATTCCTTGTCGGCCACCGATACATCCAGGGTGGTCCGGAACCCGATTTTTTCCCGAAAAATTCTCTCGATCTGGCTATGCAGCACCTCTCCGGGTTTGCCCGGAAACAGCACGGTGATGGTCTTGCCCACAATGCCATGCCTGGTGTATGATAAAAAATAGGCCCCGTAGCGGTTGACGGAGAGGATGTCGCCGTGGGCGTCCACGGTGAGTATACAGTCTTCGGCCGATTCGACCAGGGATTTGTAGCGCTTTTCGGAGATGGCCAGTTCATCGTTGGATTTTTTCAGCTCTTCGGTTTTGCGCTGCACTTCTTTTTCCAGTGAGGAAGCCCAGCGGGATTCGTAAAAGATGGCTGCTCCTCCTGCCAGCATAATGAAAAAGATTACCAGTCCCTGGAGAAAAAATTGGCGGATATAGACCTCATGGACGGCTCCTTCCACCTCCGTCCGGGGCGCCACTACTGCCAGCGACCAGATAAACTCGACATTATCCCCGACTATGCGGATGGGGGCATAGGCAATAAACTTTTCGACTTTTTCATGCAGACCCCGGTGCCAACCACTCCAGTAGTAGGAAACCCCTTCCTGCCCGGCCAACATGTATTCTCTTTGGATTTTATTTATTTCTGCAAATGAAACCCGGGGTAACTTTTGAGCTCGGACTGCGAAGGCATTTTGGCCGATAAAATCCTGTTCCGGGTGGTAGAGAAAATTTCCCTCGGAATCAATCACCCAGGCGTAGCCGGTATTGCCGGAGCGGATGACCTGGGCATATTTTTGGGCCAGAAAGACCGGGTCAATCAGGAAAAAGAGACAACCGGAGAAGTCTCCGGTGGCAATGGGGTGGCTTTCGTCCACCGAAACCTGGTACGTGGGAATGGCCACCAAAAGGTAAGGGGGCTTGGAGTCATCCTGAAAGTCTAAGGTGGTGCGTTTGATATAAAATTGGCCTTTGTGACTGGGATTCTGGGCCCAGGAGAAGAAATGCAGGTGCGAGGTATCGATTTCCGTGACGCGGTGATTCCCTTGCTTATCGAGCCGGAATATTCTTCCTTTGTGGCCACCTTCCCCGGGCACTACCAGACCGATTTCCACCACGCCATAGGGTTGGACATTATCCATGGTTATTTGCATGCGATTGGGCCAGGAGACTTCCAGGTACTGAATTGCGGGAGAAAGATTGAGGGTGTGCAACTCATTTTTCAGGAAAGCGAATTTTTCCTCAATAGCTGAAGCCGCCGACTTTGCCATGATCAGCTGCTGCTGGTTGAACTGCTCGCTGATCACCTCCCGCATCTTATTGGAGGACATGAGTCCCAGGACAAAGGCGGCCGTAAGCACCACGGCGGTGATCAGGCCGATGATGAGATAAATTCTGTTGGAAGTAAGGCGCATTACCGGTGATTAGTGACCAGTGGTCAGTGACCAGTGATGAGTTTTTGGTTATTGCTTATGGGCCAAAGGGTTATCGGCTGACGGCTGATGTCCTTGCAGCCTTTGTTGGCAGGTATTACCCTAAGAACCGCTTGATCGTGTTTAACCTTGGAAATCGGCGTTCTGGAGCTGTACCAGGCCCGAGGCCATCTGATATTTGGCGATGACGAGGCGCAAGCGACCCTCGGCCACCGCCCGTCTGATGATCTCACTTTCCTGTAAAACCTGTTGTGCTAATTCCTGCAGGTGCAGGTCGGTCACCGTCTCCACCATATCCTCCGCCGGGATGTTTAGTTGTCTGGCTTTGGCAATGGCAGGCTGAATTTTCCCGAGAAGCAGACCGATATTTCCGGCGACCGGTCCCTCGTGGGCAATGGCCGCGGTGACCGCGCCGCATTGTTCGTGTCCTAATATGAGGAATAGAGGCACCTTGAGATGATCCACGGCATATTCAATGCTGGCAATGGCGGTGGCCTCCAGAACCTGGCCGGCAGTGCGGATCACGAAGATTTCGCCCAGGTTTTGGTCAAAGCCGACCCTTAAACAGGGTTGGGCAGGGCATCATTGCTTTGATATAGCAGAATGAAATCGAAAAGAAAACAGAATTAACCATTTAATTTATTATATCATATTCCCTCCGCGGCACCAAAAGCAACGGAGGTAGCTCAATTAGATATGGACAACTCAGGCAAAATAAAATAGTCTAGGCCGGGTAGGGAGGATCGTCACGGCCCGGATTTTCGGTGAGATGGTTTTCAGGTCCCTAAGAGCAGGCCGAGCTGTCAGGAGAACCTTTCGGGGAAATCAGAACTCGGACACCATGAACTGGTCCAGGTGGGAGCAGATCAGAGACAAGAAGGCTTTGGCCGCTGGTGCCGGCGCCGTTGCCGGCTTGGCCTGGCTGATTTTTCTGATATATCTGCTAACACTACGACTGGTGGGGGCTGGTGAAATTTCCCTGAGGGGAATCTGGTTCATTCTTCTGGCGGGCCTTCTAGTGTTTAGCACGCTGACCCTGTTGGCGTTGTTAATTACCTTTGGCCAGGAGATTTCGAATCGGCAAGCCGCGGAAGGGCAACTGGCTGCCTCCCAGGAGCGACTGCGGTCCCTCACCTCGCAGCTATCCCTGGCGGAGGAAAGGGAGAGGCGCCGCATTGCGGTTTATCTGCATGATAACATCGGTCAGAAGCTGGCCATTTCCTCCATTAAACTGGGACAACTCAGGGATGTCGCCCAGAGTGATGCCCTGTCCTCGGGTCTTGACGAAATCCGCCAGTTGTTCAAGCAGATCATTCAGGACACCAAGTCACTGACCTTTAAGATCAGCTCCCCCATTCTCTACGAACTGGGTCTGGAAGCCGCAGTGGAATGGCTGACGGAAGAGCTCCAAAATCAGCACGGCATCCCCAGCTATTTTGAGGACGACCATCAGCCCAAGCCTCTGGATGAAGACCTGCGCGTCCTGATTTTCCAGGCAGTGAATGAGCTTTTGCTCAATGTGGTCAAACATGCCCATGCCCGGCAGGTCCAGGTTGCCGTACGGCGGGCTGAGGGGCAGTTGCATCTCAGTGTTTACGATGATGGTGTGGGCTTTAATGTGGCTGAGATCAGCTCCCGTTGGGGTCGAAAGGACGGCGGTTTCGGTCTTTTCAGCATCCGGGAGCGGCTCCAGGCCTTTGGCGGTCAGTTAGATATTAAATCCACCTGTTATGGCACCACGGTGACGCTCCGGGCCCCGTTACAGCGGGAAGCGCGAGCGAATGATGCTTCCTTGCCTACTGCTGAAGGCTAACGGTTGAAGAACGGGGTGGGGTTATTTTAATCCCCATGCCGAACCCTGTGGTGATGATTTCGAGGGATATAAAAATTCATAACTAGTGTAGTGTCTCGCAATTAGCTTTGATATCATTTTTGGCATAAAGCGGTGCCAGTTTATCCAGGATATTATCAGCGGTTTTGGTCCAGACAAAGGGTTTCGGATTTTCGTTTACGGTCTCTATGTACTCATCAATGGCCGAGACCAAAGACATGAGGCTACGAAAAATTCCACGCCGCGGGATTTTTTTTGCTGAGTCTGCTAATCGTGGGCCTCTTCTTCAACCTGAGGCGCCGCCGCCGTGCAGAGGACGAACTTCGCCAAGCCGAACTGAAGTACCGCATCGTGGCCGATTTCACTTCGGACTGGGAGTACTGGAGAAATCCGGACGGCACTTTCCGCTATGTCTCGCCCTCCTGTGAGCGTATCTCAGATTACCCTCCCGAAGAATTCATCAGACGCCCCGATCTCCTCCGTGAAATACTCATGCCGGAGGATCGGGACCTCTGGGACACCCATTACTGTGATGCCCTGGAAAATCCGGGAGCCCGGCAGGTCCAGTTCCGCCTGCAGCGGGCCGATGGCGCCATCCGTTGGATTGAACATGTCTGCAGGCCTGTAACCGACGATGCCGGGAGGTTCGTCGGCATCAGAGGCAGCAACCGGGATATAACCAAGCGAAAGCAGGGTGAACTTGCTCTCGCGCGCTTAAAAGAGCAACTCCAGGCCGACTTCAGCTATCTCCAGGAACTGCGTTTCGGACGGGTAAGCACGTGATGAGGCGGAATCGATGTATTTATCTATAGTTAGGTCATCGTCAAAAAGTTGGCGTGTGCCTACGCCTTAGTA
>VGSX01000130.1 GCA_016874895.1 Deltaproteobacteria bacterium | reverse complement strand
GTGGGGGTGATCACCGCCCTCATCGGCGCCCCCCTTTTCATCTATCTGCTGCACAGGTCTAGAGCATGAAAACCGCGGTCCGCCTCCAGCAGGTGCAGGTATCCTACGGGGACCGGCCCATCCTCCAGGACCTTTCCCTGGAAGTGCCCGCCGGGGCTTTCTTCATCATCATCGGCCCCAACAGCGCCGGCAAGACCACCCTGGCCAAAACCATGGCTGGAGTAGTCCGGCCCGAGAGCGGCACGGTGGAAATCCTGGGCCTACCCCTGGCCGGCTACTCCCGGAAGGCCCTGGCCCGCCGGGTGGCGGTAGTCCCCCAGCATTTCTCCAGCGAAGCGCCGTTTACCGTCACCGAGGTGGTCCTTATGGGCCGCTCCCCCCATCTGTCCCTGACGGGGCTGGAAACCAGGCGGGACCTGGGGATAGCCGCCGAGGCTATGGAGGCCACCGACATCGCTCACTTGGCCCGCCGCCGGCTGCAGCACCTGAGCGGCGGCGAACTGCAGCGGGTCATCATTGCCCGGGCCCTCTGTCAGCAGCCCGAGATCATCATCCTGGACGAACCCACCGCCTCCCTGGACCTGGCCCATCAGGTGCATCTCATGGATCTTATGGAGCGGCTCAAAGAGGAACGGGGCTTCACCGTGATCATGATTTCCCATGACCTGAATCTGGCCGCAATGTATGCAGACCACCTCCTCCTGCTGCACCAGGGCCGGGTGGCCGCCCAGGGCGAGCCGGGGCACGTGCTCACTTACGAGTGCCTGGAGGAGATTTACGGCTGCGTTTTGCTGGTGAGAGATAATCCCATTATGCACCGACCCCAGGTGACCGTGGTCCCGGGCCGCCTCATTGATCAGACATTAAGGCAGCTTAAAAACCAGGGAAGGTTTGCGGGACAGTAATTCTCTGATCTCTTGCTTTCAGAAAGCATTTATGATAATTTTTATAATTAATCGGGAGATGAACTCCTGTAAGTTTTATTTCTCAGTTACAGAAGAAACTTCAGCCATGAAGGCTCTCGTCGTTGGTGACGGCCCTTTCATGGCTTTTTTTTGGGGGTGTAATGGACTTAACCACAAAAATGCTTAACATTGCCGTGGGGGGCGCCACCTGGGTGCTGTGGCTGCTCATCGTGTTGAGCGTTATTGCCGTAATTGTGATGGTGGAACGAGGGTTGACCTTTTATCGCAGCCGTTTTCCCGGGGAGCAGTTTATTCAGGACCTGCTGCCGTCACTGCAGCAGGCCGACTGGCAGCAGGCCACGAATCTCTGCCAGTCATCCCGTTCCTGGGAGCCGCAGATCCTGCTGGCCGGCCTGGAGCAGGTGGAGCATGGCAAAGAGGCCGTTTCGGAGGCCATGGAAGCCGAGCGCATCCGGGTAAGTCTGCTCATGAGCCGGGGGCTGAATTTTCTGGGCACCCTGGGGGCCAACGCCCCTTTCATCGGCCTTTTCGGCACGGTCCTGGGAATTATCCACGCCTTTAAAGACCTGGCCCTGGAAGGGGGCGGGGGGCCGTCGGTGATGGCCGGCATTGCCGAGGCCCTGGTGGCCACGGCCGTGGGGCTGTTGGTGGCCATCCCGGCCGTGGTTATGTATAATTATTACCATAGCCGCCTGCACGTAATCCTGGAGCGCTCCCAGCGGTTGGGTCGGTTGCTTTTGGCCAATCTCAGTTTCGCCGAGAAAGCGCTGGCTCCGCCCGTTGAGCTTCAGAAAATCGGAGGCCGGCGTTGAAGCTGCACCGCCATGGTCCCATTACCGACATTAATATGACCCCTTTCGTGGATATCGTGTTGGTTATCCTCATAATTTTTCTTTTGACCGCCACGGTGATGATGCCCAGCACTTTTTCCATCGCCCTGCCCAAGGCCACCCAGGCGGATAAGATCGAGAAGGCCCTGATAATCGTCAGTATTGACCGGGAAGGCCAGATCGCCATCAACGGCACCCGGGTCTACCAGGAAGCGGATTTCAATGCCGTCTTCCGGGAGCAGGTCCAGGGAAAGGAGCCTCAGGCCATCATTGCCGCAGATAAGGACATCAGGCACGGCCAACTCATCGAGGTCATCGATCGGCTGAAAAACCTGGAAGTGCAGCGCATCGGCATCGAAGTGGACCAGCAGTAAGTTAACATATAAGTCTGCTTACAGCCGTTGTTTTACGAAAAATAGGATAGTTGGTCAGGAAATAAAGTGGTCAGTGGCCAGTGGTCAGTGGTCAGTGATCGATATAATAAACCCTGCCCAGGTTAGAAAACCTGTGTTACCGGCTAAAAGCTCTGTCCCTGGTGAGGCGGGCTTCCGTGCCCGCCCAAAGCAGGCCCTTGGGGTTCAGGCCGGCATTAAACAGCATTTGCATTATGGAACACAGAGAAATATACCGGCCCTGGCAGAACTGGGGTCCGGCCACCCTCATATCATTGATGGTGCACGGCCTGGCCTTGTATCTGATACTGATGCTGCCGCCTCTCCAGACCCCGGTTAAACGCGTGGTTGAAGTTGAACCCATGACCATGACCGCGGTGGTCCCGAAGCCGGCCGGGGGCCATGCCGGGGGGGCCGGTTCTCCTCCGGCCCCGGAACCTCTCCAAACGGTGGCCAAACCCCCACCGCCGGTAACGCCTCCCAGACCCAAGCCGGTGGCCAAACGACCGCCCCCGGTAGTACGGCCTGAGCCCAAACCCCCATCGCCGCCCCTGGCCATGGCTCGACCGGCTCCGCCCCCGGATCCATCGCTGGGCAGCAGCTCAGCCTTGAGCGCCTCCGTCCCAGGCAGCGGCATCGGGCCAGGCCAGGGCACCGGCTCGGGAACGGGAACCGGCTCCGGCCGCGGCACGGGTACGGGTAGCGGGTCCGGGACGGGAACAGGGTTTGGCACCGGCTCGGCGCTCCAGGGTTACCTGCACCAGGTCAGGAGCCTGTTGGAGCGTAATAAGATCTACCCCCACAATGCCCGGCAGCGCAATGAGCAAGGCACCGTGGTGTTGCGATTTACCATCACCGCGGACGGCGGCATCGGGGGGGTAGACCTGTCACGGTCCTCCGGCCATTCCTCCCTGGACAAGGCCGCCCAGGAGACCGTGGCCCGGGTCCGCCGCTTCCCGCCCATCCCCCCGGAGTTGCAAAAATCCAGCCTGCGCATCGAGGTGCCCTTGTCCTTCCGGCTGCATAGCAGTTAAGGGGGTGAAGGGTGACGGGGGGAATAAAACGGCCTGCCGGCTTTGCCAAAGAAGGAATCGATCTGCCCGTCAGCATCATCCGCGTACCCTGGCTCATCCCCCGCTGGGCCCGAGCCCAGGTATGGGGGCGGGTCATTCTCCTGCGGCGGGGCGTAGAAATCAGCGAACAGTTGCTGGCCCATGAATTAGCCCATGTGATGCAATGGCGCGCCCTGGGGATTTTTCCCTTCATGTTTCACTACCTCATGGGCCTTTTCAGGTATGGCTATCAGAGGCACCCCCTGGAGCTGGAGGCTCAGGCCGCGGCCCGGCAACATGACTTCCTTGACTGGGCCCGGGACATCCTCGCCGCCGGGAAAACCCGCCTGCCCGATTAAGCCCACCTGGGCAGCCCCCGAAAATGAAGATATTTCCTCCTACTGCCCCCAGCCTGGCCGAAGCACCCTTAGGGGCAGGATAAAATAATGGTTGATTTTTTGCTGCAATTGCTCAAAATCAATGGTGCTATAAATTTCCCTACCGAGGCCCCTCTAGAGTATAATAACGGTTGCGCCAGGGAGTTCTTGCTCTCGTGATTGATTGAAGGAGAAATATGGCCAAAAATATCATTCCCTTTGAAAAAGCCAAAAGGTCGGTGCAGGAAGTGGTGGAAAGGTTTTATCAGGATCTGGACGATATCGAGGAAATTGTCATCGTTGCCAAGGATCGCAACGGCGAGTGGATTTTTGCCAATTCGGAACTGACCAACGAACTGGAGTGGATCGGCAGTCTTTACAAATTCATCAATAGAGGCATTTCAGACGATACCGATGAAATCGATTATTTCGTTGATTGACGGCCCCGTCGCGGCCCGGCGCCCTTCATTTCGCCTCTATTTTTTCCTTGTCAAAGTGCAGAAAAATCTGACAGACATCTCGAACATAGGCCTGGGTTTCGGGAATGGCCGGAACTTTCTGGACCTTGGCCACCCGGTGGGGGCCGGCATTGTAGGCCGCCAGGGCCAGCGGCAATTGGAAACCGAATTTTTCCAGCATCAGACGCAGATAGCGGGTTCCCCCCATGATATTTTCCTGGGGATCATACGGGTTGCTCACCTGCAAATCATCCGCCGTACCCGGCATCAACTGCATGAGCCCCTGGGCCCCCTTGGGAGAGGTGGCCGCGGGATTAAAATTTGATTCCACCCGAATAACCGCCTTGATGAGGGAGGGAGGCACATCGTATTGGCGGCTGGCTTCCCGGATGAGAGGCTCCAAAGCCCGGGCCGACTGCCGCCGCATCCCGGCAGGGGGGCCGACCCTGATTTTCCCCTGATTCGCCCAAGTTAAAGACCGCTCCGCGGGCGAAGGCCGATTGGAGAAGTAATAATACACCACGCCGCCCTTTTTCAGGCGCAAAAAGGTTTCGCCCCCCACCGGGGCGGTGGGCAGGAGCACGGCAGTACTTATCACGGCGAGAGCAAAAAAGCTGAGAAACTTTTTTTTAACTCGAGGCATATTTTCCTTACATTAAGTGGGTGTTTGGCGGAGAGCTTCAGGGGTGTTGCATCATCTTCAACATTTAGCAAATCACGGTTTCCAGGTCAAGTTTTTTTGCCATCCCCTGGTTGGGTGGGTAACCGTTACCACCCTCTTGTCTTAACTGGCGGGATGGAATCTATAATTTAGGTTATTCTGTGGAGATTTTTTGCTACCATGCCCGGAATACAGGTACACTGTAAAATCTGGTTAGAAAAAGACGGCGAGGTCTTATTCGGACGAGGCCGCCTGGAACTGTTGCGCGGCATCCTGGAGTACGGCTCTTTGGCCGAAACGGCCCGGCATCTGGGCATGTCTTACCGGGCCGCCTGGGGCAGACTGAAGTCCTCGGAAAAGCGCTTAGGCTACAAGTTGGCGAAGAAGGTCCCGGCCGCAGGACGGGGGCAGAAATTAATCCTGACCCCTTTGGCTGAATCCCTTGTTGCAGCCTTTGAAGAATTAGAAGAGCAGATTGCCGACTTTGTGGGTAAGCGGCAAGCAAAGATTGTCCGCCTTTTGCAGCACGAGCCATTATATGCTGAATGAACTTGATAAAAAAGTAATAAAGGGACTGCAGCGCGACCTGCCCGTCTGCCCCCGGCCTTTTCTGGCCATCGCCCAGGAGTTGGGCCTGGACGAAGAGGAACTGACCGCGGCCATCCAAAAATTGATGGATCAAGGCTATATCAGGCGCTTCGGGGCCACCATCAGGCACCGGATATCCGGTTTTCAGGCCAATGCCATGGCGGCCTGGGCCGTGCCTCCCGGCGACGTGGAGCGGGTGGGCGCCCAGATGGCGGCCTGGCGGGAGGTGACCCATTGCTACGAACGCCAGGTGGCCGGGGATTGGCGCTACAACATCTTCACCATGATTCACGGCCGGACCCAGGAGGAGTGCGAGGCCATCGCCCAGAAGATGGCGGAGCAGACCGGTATTCGAGATTATGTCTTATTATTCAGCGACGCCGAGCTGAAAAAAACCACCATGCGATACTTCCAACAAAAAACACCGTGACGCCAAGCGTCAGCGCCGCACCGCAATCCGGCAACGCAAGTTTCACCTTTAGAGAGAGGAACTCCCATGAAAGACCATTCAGACCGGCTTTTTCACCAGGCGCAAAACCTGATACCCGGAGGAGTCAACAGCCCGGTGCGGGCCTGGCGGGCCATGGGGATGACTCCCCGGTTTATCGCCCGGGCGCAAGGTGCGCACATTGTCGATGTGGACGGCAACGTCCTGGTGGATTTTATCGGCTCCTGGGGCCCCATGATCGTGGGCCACGCCCACCCCCAGGTGGTGGAGGCGCTGTGCCAGGCAGCCGCTCAGGGCACGAGTTACGGCGCCCCCACCCCCCGGGAGGTGGAGTTGGCCGAACTGCTGGTGGAAGCCGTCCCGGGGGTGGAAATGATCCGGCTGGTGAATTCCGGCACGGAAGCCACCATGACCGCCCTCCGGCTGGCCCGGGCCGCCACCGGCCGCGCTAAAATCATAAAATTTGACGGCGGCTACCACGGCCACGCTGACACCCTGCTGGTCCAGGCCGGCAGCGGCGTCGTGACCCAGGGCATCCCCGGCAGCCCCGGGGTCCCGCCTGCCATAGCCGAACTCACCCTCTCCCTGCCATACAACGACCTGGAGGCTGTCCAACAGGCAGTGGACCGGCACGGCGACGACATCGCCGCCATCATTGTGGAGCCGGTGGCCGGCAATATGGGCGTAGTCCCCCCAAAACCAAAATTCCTGCCCGGTTTGCGCCAGGTCTGCCACCGGCACGGCATCGTGCTGATCTTCGACGAAGTGATCACCGGCTTCCGGGTTGCCTGGGGGGGAGCCCAGGAGCGTTATGGGGTCATACCCGACCTCACCTGTCTGGGGAAAGTCATCGGCGGCGGCCTGCCGGTGGGCGCCTACGGCGGCCGGCGGGACCTGATGGAACAGATGGCCCCGGTGGGCCCGGTTTATCAGGCCGGCACCCTCTCCGGCAATCCCCTGGCCGTGGCCGCGGGGCTGGCCACCCTGAAAATTCTGGCCCAGCCGGGAACGTACGAAAACTTGGAAGCCAAGGGGCAGTTCCTGGAAGCAGGCATTTTAGAACTGTCCCGCCAGACCGGTCTGCCCCTTTGCATCAACCGGGTGGGCTCCATGTTCACCCTGTTTTTCACCCCAGGTCCGGTGACGGATCTGGCCGGGGCCCAATTGAGCGACACCGGCCGCTTCCAGAGATTTTTTCAGGAAATGCTGGCTCAGGGCGTCTATCCACCCCCTTCCCAATTTGAGGCCTGGTTCCTCTCCCTGGCCCACAGCACGGCCGACCTGGAACAGGCCCGGGCGGCAATGAACAAAGCCTTTATTAAAATAATGCGGGCATAATAAGTATGATAATTGGACTATCCTAGTCCAAAATCCGACCCGAAGAAACAGAGTTCCTTTAGGCCGGAAGACAATAAAATTAATGTTTAGGAAAAGTAACGCCGATAACGAGATAAGGATTTTTTTTCTATTAATTTAGAGGAATACCAGATATTGGCTGCCTCGGGCAACTTTCTGGACCATGAATGCTTGTGTCCCTCTGAGGCTGCCGCCGGAATAGCCGTCGGCCCCGGCAAACCGGGACGTATTTTGAACATTAACTCCCAGGAGCCGAGGCCGACGGTCCACCTGCCGAACCAGACAACCCCCAGGCGGCAACAAACGTTCGAGCCTATCTTTCCCTCCCTAATCTTGGCTTAAGCTCCTCCTACCCTGGCAACAGGCGCCGGTTTTTTTTCAGAAACCCGGCCCGAAATCGATTTTACCCACCCGCCGACGCCGTTATGGCAAAAAATTTGCATCATTTAAAGTGATGTTATTGAAATCTTATCGGTATAAGGAGGTGATTTAATTCCGCGGGCAAAATTATTTTTTAACGGCGCAGTTTTCTTACGATGTCATTATTAATTATTACTTCAGGAGGCAATCATGACAGGTGCGATTGATAAAGTTCCGGGCAAGGCATGGGTAGTCGTCTTTGCAGGAACCTCAGTGAACCTCTGCTTAGGCATCTTATACGCCTGGTCCGTCTGGGCCAAGGCCTTAATTAATGAGAAATTGGCCGGGCAGCCCATGCCGGCCGACTCCTTGAATGCGGGCTGGGTGTATCTGACCAACGCTGAGGCAGCTACGCCTTTTTCTTTGTGCGTCCTTATTTTTGCTTTATTCATGATTCCCGGCGGCCGGGTGCAGGATAAATTCGGCCCCAAGGTGGGCGCCATCACCGGCGGTCTCTTCATGGCCATCGGCTGTATCATCGCGGGCATGTCCAAGAGCTATGCCGGTCTGGTCATCGGCTTCGGCATTATGGGCGGCATCGGTATGGGGCTGGGCTATGCGGCTCCGACCCCGGCCGCTCTGAAGTGGTTCGGCCCCCATAAACGCGGTCTCATCGCCGGTCTGGTGGTGGGCGGCTACGGCGGCGCGGCGCTCTATATTTCACCGCTGGCCGCTTACCTCCTGGCCTCTGGCGGCATTACCTACAGCTTCGTCTGGCTGGGCATCTTCTTCTCCGTCGTGGTTATCATCGCCGGCAGCCTGCTGGCCTGGCCGCCCCAGGGCTATGTGCCCCCGGTACCGCCGGTGGTGGCGGGTGCCCCCAAGGCTGCAGGGACTACGGTCGACTGGGTCGCCGGCGACATGATGAAGACCTGGCAGTTCTTTGCCCTGGTCTTCATGTTCATCGGCACCACCCAGTCCGGTCTGATGGTCATCGCCAATGCCGCTAAAATCCTGGCGGAAGCCGCCAAAGGCGTTCCCTTCCTGGTGGCCAACGCCTGGATTCTGGCTTCTTTCGGCGGCGCCGTGAACGCTCTGGGCCGGGTGGGAACCGGGATGTATTCCGACAAAATCGGTCGCGCCAACGCCTACGCTCTCAATTGCCTGGCGGCTGCCCTCTTTCTCTTCCTGATGCCCTGGATCGGAGCCGCGGGCAATGTCTTCCTGCTCTTTTTGGCCATAGGGATCGCCTACTGGCAGTACGGCGGCGGTCTGGCCCTGATGCCCTCGTTTACCGCCGACTTCTACGGTCCCAAAAACCTGGGTTTCAACTACGGTCTGGTGTTCATCGGCTGGGGTCTGGGCTTCTTCATGGCCCGGCTGGCCGGCACCATCAAAGACATGACCGGCACCCTGGATTGGGCCTACTGGATTTCGGCCCTCGTCCTGGTGGCGTCGGTTATCGTCTGCAAGCTCACTCAGCGGCCGGTGCTGGAAAGCGAAAGATAATCTAAAAATACTCTCATAGCTTGACCAGAGAAGGTAGAGGGACCGTCCTCTACCTTCTCTTTGCTTGTGCGTAACCGTTCAATGGCCAGCTTAAGGATTTAATTCAGGTAGTTACCACAATAGGACTCATCTCAGATCTTT